>NZ_CAWURG010000003.1:0-233499 GCF_963924895.1 uncultured Sphaerotilus sp. | reverse complement strand
CGCCTGCAGCACGCGCCCAGGATTCATGAGGTTGTGCGGATCGAGTGCCTGCTTGATCGAGTGCATCATCGCGAGCGCTACAGGGTCTTTGTAGTCGGGCAGTTTGCCGGCTTTGAGGCTGCCCACGCCATGCTCGGCACTGATGGAACCGTCGAATTTCAGCACCTGCTGGAACACCAGCGTGTTGACGTGTTCTTCTTGTTCGCGCAAAAAACCTGCCGCATCGAGGCCCTCAGGTGCCTGCACGTTGTAGTGCAGATTGCCATCGCCCAGATGGCCAAAGTTGACCAGGCGCACACCAGAAATCTCCGTTTGAAGCAAGGCATCGGTTTCGGCACAAAACGCCGGGATGCGCGAGACCGGGATACTGATGTCGTGTTTGATGTTCAGGCCCTCTTCGGCCTGCGCCAGCGGAATGCTCTCGCGGATGTGCCACAACCCGTTGGCTTGGGCCAGGCTCTCGGCCACCACAGCGTCGCTCACGATACCTTGCTCGAAAGCGGCCTCCAGCAGGCTCTCCAGTTGGCTGCGGGCATGGGCTTCGGATTCGCTGTCGCTGTTCTCCAGCAAAACGCAATAGGCCGACTCCGACCACAGCGGCACCCGCAGGGTTGGAAAATGTTTGTGGACCAGGCTGAGGGCAAATTGTCCCATCACCTCAAAGCCCGTGAGACTGGCGCTCAGGCGCTGGTGCGCCAGGCCCAGCAGTGAAACGGCGGCGTCCAGCGAGGGCACAGCGGCCCAGGCGGTGAGTTGGGCGGCGGGTTGGGGGTAGAGCTTGAGCGTGGCGGCGGTGATGATGCCCAGCGTGCCTTCGCTGCCGATGAACAGGTCGCGTAGGTCGTAGCCGGTGTTGTCTTTGCGCAGGCCGGTTAGACCGTGCCAGATTTCGCCTTGCGCGGTGACCACTTCCAGGCCGAGGCACAGGTCGCGGGCATTGCCGTAGCGCACCACTTGCGTGCCACCGGCGTTGGTGGCGAGGTTGCCGCCGATGGTGCAGCTGCCTTCTGCGGCCAGGCTCAGCGACAGCAGCAGCCCGGCCGCTGCGGCCGCGTCCTGTGCGGCCTGCAGCACGCAGCCCGCCTCGACCGTCATCGTCAGGTTGGCGGCATCGATGCTGCGAACCCGGTTCAAGCGGCCCAGGTTCAACAGCACCTGCGTGCCGCTGTCGTCCGGCACCGATCCACCGACCAGGCTGGTGTTGCCCCCCTGCGGCACCACGGCCACGCCGTGGTGGGCGCACAGGCGCATCACCTCGGCCACTTCGGCCGTGCTGCCGGGGCGGACCACCGCCAGCGCGCGGCCGTGCCAGCGCTTGCGCCAGTCGCGCTCATAGGCCACGAGATCGCCGTCGCACAGCACATGGGCGGCGCCGACGGTGGTGCGGAGTGCCGCGATCAGCGGCGAGTCCGGGTGGGGCATGCAGCGTGCTCCGGCTTGTCAGGTGGCCGCAGCGGCCAGCCGACCCGCCGCGAGACGCGCCCGCACATGCCAGGCACAGGCGGTGAACAGCAGCACCGAGAGCACCAGCTCGACCGCGGCCAGCGGCACCTCGGGGCCCGGCGCGCTGTTGACCCGCACGGCCCCTTCGGCCGCATAGAGCCAGACGGCCAGACTCATCCAGCGGTAGGTGTAGAGCCTCATGCGCCACAGGCCCGGCAGCGCCAGCACCAGCGGCAGCACCTTGATGGCGAGCGTGCCGTTGCCGGTGCGTGCCAGCACCAGCTCCCAGAGCAGGCCCAGCGCGACGAGCGCCAGGCAGGAGACGAAGGCGATCCAGCGGCTGCGCTGGACCGCGGACGTGGGAATGCCGGCGGGGAGGGCGGGTGTGGCCGCGGGGGAGGAGGTGGACAGGACAGGTTCGGTCATCGTGGGGTCATCGGTTCAGCTTTGGCATGATAGCCATCATGAATCCCTTCAGCCGCCGCTGGGCCGCCCTTCAGCATTGGCCCTGGCTCGACACCCTGCGCACCCTGCACCAGCGTTTTCGTGAAGACCGGCTCGGCATCACGGCCGGCAGCCTGACCTTCACGACCATGATCTCGCTGGTGCCGCTGGCGACGGTGACCTTCGCGCTCTTCACCGCCTTCCCGATGTTCGCGAATTTCCGCAAGGCGCTGGAGGTGTATTTCCTGCAGAACCTGGTGCCGGACGCCATTGCCCGCCCCGTGCTGAAGCAGCTCACGCTGTTTGCCAGCAAGGCCAGCCAGGTCGGGACGATCGGTCTGGTGGTGCTGGTCTTCACGGCACTGGCGCTGCTGCTGACCATCGACCGCTCCCTCAATGCCATCTGGCGGGTGCGCCAGCCCCGGCCGCTCGCCCAGCGTGTGCTGGTGTACTGGGCCACCGCCACGCTGGCGCCGCTGGTGCTGGGGGTGAGCCTGTCGATGACCTCGTACGCGGTGTCGGCGTCCAGCGGTCTGGTCGACGCCCTGCCGGGGGGCGTGTCCTTCCTGCTCGGCCTGATCGAGCTGGGGCTGATGGCGGCCGGCATGTCGGCGCTGTTCAAGTTCGTGCCCAACACGCAGGTGCGGTGGAGCCATGCGGCGCTCGGGGGTGTGTTTGTCGCGCTGGGCTTCGAGCTGGCCAAGCGCGGGCTGGCCTGGTACCTGGGCCTTGCGCCGACCTACACCACGATCTACGGCGCGTTTGCCGCGGTGCCGATCCTGCTGAGCTGGATCTACCTCGGCTGGGTGATCGTGCTGCTCGGCGCGGTGATCGCGGCCTATGCGCCGAGTCTGCAGATGCGGGTGGTGCGCCACGCGGTGACGCCGGGATGGCGGTTCATGCTCGCGCTGACCGTGCTGCGCGAACTGGCCCAGGCCCGCCAGACGGACGCACACGGCGTGGCACTGGCCGAGCTGTGCGAACGGCTGCGTCTGGACCCGCTGCAGGTCGATCCGGTGGTCGAGCAGTTGCAGCGCCTCGACTGGGTCGGCAGCCTGTCCGAGCCGGGGCTGGCGCGCCATGTGCTGCTGGTCGACCCGGCCCGCACGCCGGTGGCGCCGCTGGTGCAGGCCTTGCTGCTGTCTGCGCGCTGGCAGGACGAGGCGTTCTGGCGCCATGCCGGCCTGTCCAGCATGCGCTTGTCCGACGCGCTGGGCTGGGAGTCTTCGCCTGAAACTACCCCGCGTTAGTCGGTGTACTTTGCCATTCCGGGACGCCGCGATTGCCTACCCTCTTGCCAGACCGTCTTCGGACGGATTCAAAACAAGAGCGTGTCACCGCGGGGGTATCCAATGCGCAGCAACTTGCCTGTCACCCAGGCCGAATATCCATTTCCGACCGGGCGGGCGCTGGTGTCGACCACGGACTTGCAGGGGCGCATCCTGTACTGCAATCCGGCGTTCATCGAGGTCAGCGGCTTTGTCCGCGAGGAACTGCTGGGCCAGCCCCACAACCTGATCCGCCATCCCGACATGCCGGAAGAAGCCTTTCGCGACATGTGGGCGACGATCTCGGCGGGCTCTCCCTGGTCCGGCATGGTCAAGAACCGCCGCAAGAACGGCGCCCACTACTGGGTCATGGCCAACGTCACGCCGCTGTTCGACGGTGATCGGCCCGCGGGCTACATGTCGGTGCGCACGGAGGCCAGCCGCCAGCAGATCGAGGCGGCGGAGCAGCTCTACGCCGCGATGCGGGCGGAGCACTCGTCGGGTGGCGCGGGCCGGCACCGGCTGCGCAGCGGCCGGGTCGAGCTGGACAGCCTGACCGCCAGCCTCGGCCGCCGGCTGGCGGTCCGTCCGTCCACGAGGCTGCTGCTGCTGTGCATGGGGTGCGGTGCGAGTGGCGTGGTGGCGGGTCAGCTGGCGCAGGCCGGCAGCAGTCTGGGCGTGTTGTCCTGGGTGGCTGCGGCCGGGCTGGTGGCGGCTTGGGCGGCGCTGGCCGCCTGGCGCATCGGGCTCACGACGCTGCAGCCGATGGAGCGCCTGCTCCAGTTTGCCAACCGCATGGCCGCGGGCGATCTGAGCCGCCGTCTGCCCGCCGACCAGCCGGGGCTGGCAGGACAACTGGAACGGGCGCTCAACCAGCTGGCCGTCAACCTGCTGGCGATCGTCGGCGACACCCGCGCCGGGGTCGACTCGTTGCGGGGCACCGCGGGCGAAATGGCCCGCGGCAACCTCGAACTCTCCGAGCGCACCGAGTCCCAGGCGTCCAGCCTGGTGGAGACCGCGGCGTCGATGACGCAGATCACCGCCACCGTGCGCCAGAGTGCAGAGAGTGCCCAAGGTGTGGCCGGCATGGCCCTGCAGGCGGCGGACATCACCTCGCGCAGCACGGCGGCCGTGCACCGCGTGACCGAGACGATGCAGACCATCAGCCAGGCCTCGCGCCGCATCCAGGAAATCGTCCAGGTCATCGACGGGATCGCGCTGCAGACCAATCTGCTGGCCCTGAACGCGGCGGTCGAGGCGGCCCGGGCGGGAGAGCAGGGACGCGGCTTCGCCGTGGTGGCCGGCGAGGTGCGCCAGCTGGCTAAGCGCACCTCGGTGGCAGCGCAGGAGATCAAGGAGCTGATCCAGGACGCGGCCAGCAAGGTGGAGGCCGGGACCCAGCAGACGGACCTGGCCTGCAGCAGCATGGACGAGGCCCTCGCGGCCGTGCGCCAGATGAGCACGCTGGTGGGGGGCATCGGCACCGGGGCCACCGAGCAGCTGGTCGGCATCTCGCAGATCAACGAGGCCGTGGCGAACATGGAATCCCTCACCCAGCAGAACGCCTCGCTGGTGCAGGACCTGAGCAGCGCGGCCAGTTCGGTGGGCTCGCAGGCGGAGATGGTGTCCGAAGCGGTCCGGATTTTCCGCATGGACGCGCGTGATCGCCCTGCGGCCGCCACCTCGGCGGTCGCCCTGCGCCGCCAGATGAAGCCGGCTGTTTTGCCCGCGCGCCGCCCGGCCGTGGCGCGCTGAATCGCTCAGCGCAGCGACAGGCGCAGCGCGGCCAGCAGGCCTTCCGGGTCTTCCTGCATCAGCGCGTGGCCGGCGGTCGGCAGCGTGTGCACCGTTGCACCCAGGGCCTGTGCGATCGTGTTGGCCTGCTTTGGCATGGTCATCCGGTCCCGGTTGCCCACGATGAGGCTGCAGCGGGTGCCTCCGGCCGCGCGCAGCTGTTCGGCTGCTTCCAGGCCATGGGCATAGCGGTCGCAGGCGGTGAAGTCGTGGTGGAACAGGTTGTGTTCGATGCCCGCCACGCCGGCACCGCGCGCCAGCACCTGCCGCATCAGCGCGCGGCTGACGCCATGCAGCCACGCACCCGGCCCGGGGTAGGAGGGCTTGGCGGCCATCGACGCGTGCGAGAAGGTCACCACCTGGTCGATGGCCGCCAGCGGCTCCTGGGCCGCAGTGGCCAGCAGCGCAGGCGAGACGCGCATCGGATAGGCGGTACCGACCATCACGAGGTGGCTGATCAGCCCCGGCGTGGCCCGGCTGGCGGCTTCCAGCGCGATCAGCGAGCCCATGCTGTGGCCGACCAGCGCCGCCCGCTGCACGCCATGCTCGGCCAGCAGCGCGAGCACGGCGTCGGCCATCGCTTCGACATCCGGCAGTACCGGGCCAGCACTGCGCCCGTGTCCTGGCAGGTCCACGGCGAGCACGCTGTGGCCGTGGTGGGCGCACCAGCGCGCGGCCAGCGTCCAGACGCTGTGGTCGTTGAGCGCGCCGTGGATGAACACGACGCAGGGCAGGGCCGCATCGAACGGCCTGCCGCCGGTGTAGGCGACCATGGAGGATCGGGTGGACAGTGGCATCGACATGGCCATCACGCGGCTTTCTGCGCCACCTTGAGGGCGCGCTGGAGATCGTCGATGAGGTCGGCCGGGTCTTCCAGACCGACCGACAGCCGAATCGTGCCGGGGCCGATGCCGGCGGCAGCCAGCGCCGCGTCGTCCATGCGGAAGTGCGTGGTCGAGGCCGGGTGGATCACCAGCGAGCGGGCATCGCCCACATTGGCGAGGTGCGAGAACAGCTCCAGCGCTTCGATGAAGGCCTGGCCCTGCCGGCGCGAGCCTTGCAGATCGAAGCTGAACACCGCGCCGCAGCCCTTGGGCAGCAGACGCGCGGCCAGGGCGTGGTCCGGATGGTCGGGCCGCGACGGGTGGCGGATGGTGCCGACCATCGGCTGTCCTGCCAGGAACTCGACGATGCGCTGCGTGTTCTCGACATGGCGCGCCATGCGCAGCGGCAGCGTCTCGATGCCCTGCAGGATCAGCCAGGCGGTGTGCGGGCTCATGCAGGCCCCGAAGTCGCGCAGACCCTCGCGCCGCGCCCGCAATCCGAAGGCGCCGACCGAGCTTTCCTCGGTGAACACCATGCCGTGGAAGCCGTCGTAGGGCTCGCACAGCGTCGCGGCGCGGCCGTGCTGGGCATGGGCGGCGTCCCAGTCGAAGTTGCCCCCATCGACCAGCAGCCCGCCGACGACGGTGCCGTGGCCGCAGAGGAACTTGGTCGCCGAATGCAGGACCAGCGCAGCACCCAGATCGAGCGGGCGCTGCAGCCAGGGCGTGGTCAGCGTGGCGTCGACCAGCAGCGGCAGGCCGTGCTCGCGGCCGATCTGGGCCAGCGCGGGGATGTCGAGCACGTCCAGTCCCGGATTGCCGAGCGTCTCGCCGAACAGCAGTTTGGTCTCGGGCCGGATCGCGGCCCGCCAGGCGTCGTGGTCGCCGGGGCGCACGAAGGTGGTCCGGATGCCCAGGCGCGGCAGCGTGTAGTGCAGCAGGTTGTGCGAGCCGCCGTAGAGCGAACTGCTGGCGACGATGTGGTCGCCGGCGCCGGCCAGGGTGGTGATGGCCAGCATCAGCCCAGCCTGTCCGCTGGCAGTGGCCAGGCCGCCGACGCCGCCTTCCAGCGCGGCGATGCGCTCTTCCAGCACGGCGGTGGTCGGGTTGGACAGCCGGCTGTAGACGTGGCCGGGGCGCTCCAGGTTGAACAGCGAGGCGGCGTGTTCGGCCGACTCGAAGACGAAGGAGGTGCTCAGGTGCAGCGGGACGGCGCGGGCCCCGGTGACCGGGTCGGGCGCGCTGCCGGCGTGCAGCGCGAGGGTGTCGAATCCGGGGGCGGCGTATCCGGCCATCGGGGGCTCCTCAGGGTGATTTTTGCGCGCATTGTGGGCTATATTGGCGCAACAGATCCTGTAGTTCCCGCATCCGTCTTCAGAATTCCAGCCTTCGAGAGGTCACCATGAAAGTCAGCGACATCCTGCGTGTCAAGGGCAACACGCTCTTCACCGTCACCCCGGACCACCCGCTGGCCGAAGCGATCACGGCCATGGCCGAGAACGACATCGGCTCGCTGGTCGTGATGGAGCACGGTGATCTGGCCGGGATGCTGACCTTCCGGGAAGTCATCCAGGCGATCGTGCGCAATGGCGGTGTCGTCGGCAAACTGCTGGTGCGCGGCGTGATGGACGACCATCCGCTGACCTGCACGCCCGGCACCGAGATCGACGAAGTGCGCCGCATGATGCTGGAGCGCCACGCGCGTTACATGCCGGTCATGAGCGCGCGCATGCTGATGGGCGTGATCTCGTTCTACGACGTCGCCAAGGCCGTGGTCGACAGCCAGGACTTCGAGAACCGCATGCTCAAGGCCTACATCCGCGACTGGCCGGCCGATGCGACCGAACCCACCACGACCGATTCGGTCCGCGATCAGGCCTGAACCGTCACCAGACGCAGGTGCGCCGGTGCCAGTGCCGGCGAGTCCTTGCTCGGGGTTGCCTCGGTCGGAGTGGCGAACACGTCTTCATGCTCGCGCAGCTGCGCGGCGATCCGCTCCAGGGAGTCCGCCGTCGTGATGGTGTGCTGCGTCCCGCCGGGCACCTCGTCGCCGGGTTCCGGCAGCACCACCGCCAGGTAATCAGCGAGTTGCCCCAGTGCGACCAGCAGCTGGCCCGTCTCGTCCAGCCGGTGCACACGGACGCGGACACCGTACTGGCCATGCATCAGCGCCCGGGTCAGCCGGCTGGCGTCCTCCAGCGGCCGCTCGAGCGATCGGATGTTGGTCTGCAGCAGCAGCAGCCCCGTCCCGATCGCCAGGCCCAGCAGCGCCGCGGACAGCAGCAGCGTGAAGTGGGTGGCATGGGCCGCGCTGGCCGCGGCCGGCACCCAGGCCACCGCGACGCCCGCCGTGGCCAGACCCAGCGGAAGCAGGGTCCCCAGGGCGAGTCGGGTCCGCAGGGAGATGTGTCGGAAGCGATCAACAAACATGGCAATTCCCATTCGATTCAAGCTTGTATCCATCAATGATGCAAAGGTAACAAAATGTCTTGGGTGGGACCTTGCCATAAAAAAGGCACGGTGCCCTTAACGCACCGTGCCTGAAACGAGTCACTGGTGGACTCGCGGCTGGAATATTCAGGTTCTGTTCACATGTCGGAGCTGGACGAGCTGAGTCCCAGGTCGCTGCTGCCCATCAGGCGTTCGATGTCGAGCAGGATCAGCATGCGGTCCTGCAGGTTGGCGATGCCGGTGATGAAACTGGTGTCCTGGCTGGTGTCCATCTCCGGGGCGGGCCGCACGGCCTCGCCGGGCAACTCCAGCACGTCCGACACCGAGTCGACCACCGCGCCGACCACCCGCCCGCGGATGTTCAGCACGATCACCACCGTGAAGCCGTTGTACTCGGCGCTCTCGCAGCCGAACTTGATGCGCAGATCGACGATCGGCACGATCACGCCGCGCAGGTTCACCACCCCCTTGAAGCACGACGCGGCATTGGCGATGCGCGTCGGAGCCTCGTAGGAGCGGATTTCCTGCACCTTGAGGATGTCGATCCCGTATTCCTCGTGGCCGAGGCGGAAGGTGAGGTACTCGCCGCGCATGTGGCTGGTGTCACCGGCACTGGCCGCGGCGTTGCCGCCGCGCTGTGTGGTGGAAGTTCCGCCGCTGGTGGTCGACCGGGGGGATGTCGGGTGCTTGAGGGCCGTGCTCATCTTGATCCTTGATGTGCGATGCATGGGATTCTCGACCCGGCCGGTGGCGGTGATGGCGGGAGCAGCGGGGCATAGTCCGCCCAGTTCGCCGTGGAGGGCCGCCTACAATCGACCGATCTTCTCCAGCGCAAGCAGTCACCCATCCGC
The DNA here is from genome assembly GCF_963924895.1 of uncultured Sphaerotilus sp. Lineage (NCBI taxonomy): Bacteria > Pseudomonadati > Pseudomonadota > Betaproteobacteria > Burkholderiales > Sphaerotilaceae > Sphaerotilus > uncultured Sphaerotilus sp. The sequence goes on along the minus strand of NZ_CAWURG010000003.1, from coordinate 224,424 downwards.
ACCATGTCCGGCAGCACTTTCGGTCTCCTGTTTCGAGTCACCAATTTCGGCGAAAGCCACGGCCCGGCCATCGGCTGCGTCATCGACGGCTGCCCGCCCGGGCTGGCGCTGTCCGAGGCCGACATCCAGCCCGACCTCGACCGCCGCCGTCCCGGCACCAGCCGCCACGTCACCCAGCGCAACGAGCCGGACCAGGTCGAGATCCTCTCCGGCGTCTACGAGGGGCTGACCACCGGCACGCCGATCTGCCTGCTCATCCGCAACACGGACCAGCGCAGCAAGGACTACGGCAACATCCTCGACACCTTCCGCCCCGGCCACGCCGACTACACCTACTGGCGCAAGTACGGCCTGCGCGATCCGCGCGGCGGCGGGCGCTCGTCGGCCCGGCTGACGGCGCCGATGGTGGCGGCCGGCGCCGTGGCCAAGAAGTGGCTGCAGGCCCGCCACGGCACGACCTTCCTGGGCTGGATGAGCCAGCTCGGCCCGATCGCGATTCCGTTCGAGGACGAGACGCAGATTCAGCTGAACCCCTTCTTCGCCCCTGGCACCTCGCAGATCGAGGCGCTGGAGACCTACATGGACGACCTGCGCCGTGCGGGGGACTCCTGCGGCGCCCGCATCCAGGTGGTCGCCCGCGGCATGCCGGTCGGGTTGGGTGACCCTCTGTTCGACAAGCTCGATGCCGACGTGGCCTACGCCATGATGGGCATCAACGCGGTCAAGGGGGTCGAGATCGGTGCGGGCTTTGCTTCCGTTGCCCAGCGCGGCACTGAGCACGGCGACGAGATGACCCCGTCCGGCTTCCGCAGCAACAACGCCGGTGGTGTGCTCGGCGGCATCTCGACCGGGCAGGATCTGGTCGTCTCGATCGCCATCAAGCCCACCAGTTCGATCCGCACCCCGCGCGACTCCATCAACCGGGCTGGTGAGCCAGCGACGGTCGAGACCTTCGGTCGCCACGACCCCTGCGTCGGCATCCGTGCCACGCCGATCGCCGAGGCGATGCTGGCGCTGGTGGTGATGGACCATGTGCTGCGCCACCGGGCACAGTGCGGAGATGTGGAGCTGCCGATCGAGCCGCTGCCGGGCCGTCTGCCGGAAGCGGGCTGACGGACGAGGGCGCGGTCGCGGGCGCCCGTTCGCGGTTCAGCGGCGGGTGCTGCCGGCCGCCATGAGGTGGGCCAGCGCGGCCGGGTCCAGCACCGTGGACAGATCCAGCTCCGGCGTGGCGACACCGCGCACCCGCACCAGGCTGCGCAGGAAGCGGGGATCCACCTCGGTGCCCAGGGGCGGGACCGGCTCGTGGTGGGCTTCATCCGCGTCCACCACCTCGTCCACCGCGTCGACCAGCACGCCCATGGCGGGCAGCTCGTCCCGGGTCTCCACGGCGAGGTCGACCATCACGATGCAGGAGCGCCGTCCGATGCTGGCCGCGCCCAGGCCGAGGCGGTCTCCGAGGTCGATCACCGGCACGACCGCGCCGCGCAGGTTCATCACGCCGCGGACGAAGGCCGGCACCATCGGCACCGGGGTCAGCGGGCCGAATTCCAGGATCTCCTTCACCCGCGCCAGATCGATCGTGTAGCGGCCCTGGCCCAGGGCGAAGCGCAGGTACTGGTGCGTGGGATCGGGCATGGGCTCAGGCATGGGGCAGCGTGCCGTCCAGGCCGCAGCGCTGCAGCAGCTCCGCCAGCGCCGGCGGCGCATGGCACAGCACCAGACCACGGCCCTGTCGGGCTCGGCTGAGGCGCAGCGCCAGCAGCAGCTGCAGACCCGACGAGTCGCACGCGGCCACACCCGCCACGTCCAGTGCGTCGTCCGGGCCGGCCTCGGCCAGCCAGGTGAGCAGCTGCTCGCGGCGCCGGGCCGCGTGGCGGATGGTCAGGTCACCGTCGATCGACAAGGCCATCGTCCGCTCACGGGCAAAGCCGTGCCACGGCGTCCACCAGCTGCGAGGGCTGGAACGGCTTGGTGATCCAGGCCCGCACGCCTGCGGCGCGTCCTTCGGCCTTCTTGGCGTCCTGCGACTCGGTGGTCAGCATGATGATGGGCGTGAAGCGGTGGTCGGCCGTGGTCTTGACGTGGCGCGCGAAGCTCAGCCCGTCCATGCGCGGCATGTTGACATCGCAGACGATCAGGGCGGGCGGATGGGTGTCGAGCCGGGCCACGGCATCTTCGCCGTCCACGGCTTCCACCACCGCGTAGCCCGCCTTCTGCAGCGCCAGCTTGACGACCGTTCGGAAACTGCTCGAATCGTCGATCACCAGAATGGTCTTGCCGGCGTGGAGGGGCGTGTTCATGGAAGGGTCCTCGGTCTGAATCAGAAAAACTCGACGCTGCCGCCGGATGCGCCAGTGCTGGCCTGGTCGTTGTGGCGAGCGCGCTGTTCCTGCATCGTGTAGGAACGTTCCAGCTCGGACAGCCAGTGCATCGCATCGGCGTGGCTGGCGTGCTCGTTGCATCGCATCCACTCGGTGAAGCGCTGCATGTCGCTGGTGACATTGGTCAGCGTCTGGTTCAACCGGTCCTGGAACTGCATGCCGACCAGCACGCGCTCCAGATCCTTCTCGATGCGCGCACTCAGCGATTGCAGGGCACAGGCCGCCGCCTCCGGGGGCGTGCGTTCGATGGTGAGCGTGACGAGCGCCTGCCGGGCCTCGACGAGGGCGTGCTCCTGGCGTTCATGGTCGCCGCGCGTGTCGGACGCGACCTGCTGCGACAGCAGCGCCAGCGCCGCGCGCGAGTCTTCCAGCCGCAGCAGGGGTGTGGCGTCCGGGGCGAGGCTGCTGCGCAGGTCGGCCTCGATCGCATCGAGCTGCAACAGGGATTCGGCCAGCTGGGCGAGCAGCTGCTCGCGCCGCTGGTGGGTGACGCCGGTCTCGTCGAGCATGCGGGTCAGCACGGCGTCCTGGCGGGCCTGCACGTCCGCGATGGACACGGCGGCGGCGCCGTCGGGGCCGGGCGTGTGCTGGCTGGCGGCCATGACGCCATCGCACAGCCGCGAGAACGATTCCAGCAGGTCGCCGATGCCGTTTTCGACGGCCGCGCGCGAAGCTTCGACGTGGCGTTGCCACACGGGCACCACCTCGGCGACCATCATGCGGGGACCCTCACCGAGAGGGGGGGCGCCTGGTGTCGGGGCGGTGTCGCAGTCTGACCGGGGATGCAGCGGCATGGGGATGACAGACGAAGTGGAGTGCAGAGTCCCCACTGTCGCGTCTGTCCGCCTTGCGCAATCCCCGAAATTCAGGAGCAATTGAAGGGCAGTTCAGCCCGGGTCGATGTCCGGGGGAACCTCCGGCGGCTGGCGGTCAGGCCGCACCGGTCGGTGCGCCGGCGAGGCTCATCGCTTCGCGCCACAGCCGCGGCGGCACGTGGTGCGTGAGCCGGAAGATGGCCCGCTCCAGCAGCGCCGGGTGCAGCTCGTGCGCGACTTCCTCGGCGATGTCGAGCGTCGCATCGCCGTCGTCCAGCGCCGCCACGTGCTCGAAGGCGGTGGTCGACTGCTGCGCCGGGATGACGCTGTCCTGCCCGCCGTGGAAGAAGTGGAAAGTAGTCAGCGGCGGGGCGGCCTCAGGCAGTTGCGCGAAGCGGCCCGAGAACGCCAGCACCCGCCCGACCAGATCCGGCGCCGCCACGGCCGCTTCGAGCGACACGATGCTGCCCTGCGAGAAACCGACCAACGCGGTCGCTGCCGAACCCACGCCGAGGCGCTGCTGGTGGCCGCGTACCCAGTCGATCAGTGTCGGCACCACGGCCTGCACGCGCTCGGCGCGGTTCTCCTCCGTCACGCCGACGACGGAAAACCACTGGCGGCCCTGCGCGGTGGGGGCCGCGTCGAAGGGCTCGAAGCCGTCCGGCAGCAGCAGCGCCGCCTGCGGGAAGGACTGGCGCAGCACCTTGGCCAGCGGCACCAGATCGTCGGCCGAGGCGCCGACGCCGTGCAGCAGGATGAAGAGTTGGGCGGGCGCGCCGGAGTCCGGCAGGCTCTGCATCAGGCGAGCGGTCATGGGGAATCCTTGGTGAAGCGGAAGCGAAAGCAGATCAGGCGCAGGCCTGCACGATGTCGGCGGCGAAGGCGTCCACCGACTCAGGCGTCGTGTCCCACGAGCACATGAAGCGGCAGCCGCCGCCCGCGATGAACTGGTAGAAGCGCCAGCCCTTGGCCTGCACCCGGGCGATGGCCGCGGGCGAGAGGCGGGCGAACACGGCGTTGGCCTGCGGGGCGTGCAGGCGCTCGACCCCGGCCACACCCTCCAGCGCCCGGTACAGCCGCTGCGCCATCGCGTTGGCGTGGCGGGCGTTGGCCAGCCAGGTGTCGTTTTCGAGCAGGCCGAGCCAGGGCGCCGAGATGAAGCGCATCTTCGAGGCCAGTTGCCCCGCCTGCTTGACGCGGTAGGCGAAGTCTTCCGAGAGCGCCCGGTCGAAGAACACCACCGCCTCGCCGATCGGCAGCCCGTTCTTGGTGCCGCCGAAACACAGCACATCGACCCCAGCGCGCCAGGTGATGTCGCTCGGGTGGCAGCCCAGCGTGGCGACCGCGTTGGCGAAGCGGGCGCCGTCCATGTGCACCTTCAAGTGGCGGCGCTTGGCAATGGCGGCGATGGCGCGGACTTCCTCGACGCTGTAGACGGTGCCCAGTTCGGTGGCCTGCGTCAGGCTCACCACCTTGGGCTTGGGGTAGTGCAAGTCGTTGCGCTTCGTGACCAGCGTCTCCACGGCGTCGGGCGTCAGCTTGCCGAGCTTGGCAGAAGCGCTCTCGCCCTCGGCGGTCAGCAGCTTGGAGCCGTTGGAGAAGAACTCCGGCCCGCCGCACTCGTCCGTCTCGATGTGCGCGACCGGCGTGCAGATCACCGAGTGGTAGCTCTGGCACAGCGAGGCCAGCGCCAGCGAGTTGGCCGCCGTGCCGTTGAAGACGAAGTAGACGTCGCAGTCGGTCTGGAACAGGTCACGCAGCCGCTCCGAGACCTCGTGTGTCCAGCGGTCGTCCCCGTAGGCGGGTTCGTGGCCGCTGGTCTGCGCTTCCATGAACCAGCGCGCGGCGTTCGGGCACATGCCGGCGTAGTTGTCGCTGGCGAACTGCTGGCGGGGCGGCGTGGTTTCGGACGGGGCGGGGTACGGGGTGCTCATGGGGCGGGATTGTCGCGCTGTTTATTTGATGAACGCTGGAATGAACCGGGTGCATGCTGTGTTCACCCTGGTGCGGGCTGGCCTCTGCCGGCTCCACCCGTTCGACCAACCAGGAGATGACGCCATGACCTTGATTCCTTCCTCGATCCGACGTGTCAGCCTCGCGCTCACCGTCTCGGCCACGCTGGTGCTGGGGGCCTGCGCGATGATGGCGCCGCCGCCACCCGCCATGACCGCCGGCGGCATGCTGACCGACGCGGCCGGCATGACGCTCTACACCTTCGACAAGGACGCCGCCGGCCGCAGCGCCTGCAACGGCCCCTGCGCCAAGAACTGGCCGCCGCTGATGGCCCCGGCCGATGCCAAGCCCCGCGGCGACTACAGCGTCGTCACCCGCGACGACGGCACGCGCCAGTGGGCCTACAAGGGTCAGCCGCTCTACACCTGGGTCAAGGACATGAAGGCCGGCGACACCACCGGCGACGGCGTCAACAGCATCTGGCACATCGCCCGTCCCTGAACCAGGCCGCCATCCGTCGCTTTGGCCGATCCGCCGGACTTGATCGTGCACCTGCCGCGCCTGCGGCGGTATGCGCGTGCGCTGACGGGCGACGCCGCCAGCGCCGACGATCTGGTGCAGGACACGCTGGAGCGCGCCTGGGCGCGGCTGCACCAGTGGCGCGCGCCGGTTGAAGGCGACCCGGCGGATCCGTCCGAGCGGCTGCGGGCCTGGCTGTTCACGCTGATGCACAACGTCCACGTGAACCAGCGGCGCCAGCACCACCTGGCCACCGATCCGCTTGACGACATGCTGGACGATCCCGCGCTGCCCTCCGTCAGCGGCGGGCAACTGGAGACGCTGGCGCTGCGCGACATCCACGCAGCGCTGGCGGGCCTGCCGCTGCCGCAGCGCGAGGTGCTGCTGCTGGTCGGGCTGGAGGACTTCAGCTACGCCGAGGCGGCCGCCGTGCTCGATGTGCCGGTGGGCACCGTGATGTCGCGGCTGTCGCGGGCGCGGGCGGCGATGCGGGTGGCCCTGTCGCACCCGGTGGCTACGCCGCGGCCGGGCGTGGCGGCTGGCTGGAAAGTGGTCAAGTGACGTGCTCAAGTGAACAACATGGACGCTGACGTTCAAGCCGACGAACTGCACGCCTACGCCGACGGCCGCCTGCCGCCCGATCGGCGCTTGGCGGTGCAGGCCTGGCTGGCCGCGCATCCGGACGAGGCGGCGCAGGTGCGCCAGTGGCAGTCGCTGAACCAGGCGCTGCACCTGGGCTTCGACGACGTGCTCAACGAACCGTTGCCGCTGCGGCTGGTCCGCGCCGCGCAGGGGGATGCAGCGCCGCCGGTGTCACCGCTGCCGCCGTTGGGCAACGCGAGCCGCTGGCGTCTGTGGTCGCGCGCCGGCTCGGGTCGCGCCGCCACCGCCGCGCTGGTGTTCGGGCTGGTCGGACTCGCCGTGGGCGGTGGTCTGGGCTATCGGCTTGGACAGGGCGGACCGGCCGTCAGCGAGACGGCCGCGGCCTCCGGCCGGTTCGTCCACGACGCCGCGCTGGCGCACGCCGTCTACACGCCCGAGCAGCGCCATCCGGTCGAGGTCGATGCCCGGCAGGCGGACCACCTCGTCGCTTGGCTGTCGAAGCGGCTCGGCACGCCGCTGCACGCGCCGCAACTCGCGCCACTGGGCTACGAGCTGCTGGGCGGGCGCCTGCTCGCGGCGGGGGAAGGGCCGGTCGCGCAGTTCATGTACCAGAACGCGGCGGGCGCCCGGCTGACGCTCTACGTGCGCCGCGCCGCGCCGGCCGGGACCATGCCCGCCGACACGCTGACCGCCTTCCGGGTCGCCCGGGAAGGCGATGTCGAGGTCTTCTACTGGGTCGAGGACGGCTTCGGTTACGCGCTGTCGGGCCGGGTCGCGCGGCCGCAGCTGCAGGCCGTGGCCGAAGCGGTGTACCACCAGCTCACGGCCCCGCCCTCGGCAGCCTCCGCCCCGTGACCGACCTCCGTCATCCTCGCGCATGCGAGGACCCACGCAGTCCAGCCACCGTTGGCGACCTGCGTGGGTGCCCGCCTGCGCGGGCATGACGGGGAGGTGGAGCGACGCCGGTCGCTGCGCTCACTCCCCGGCGTAGTCGCCCACCGGCAAGCACGAGCAGAACAGATTGCGATCCCCGTAGACGTTGTCCACGCGGCCGACCGGCGACCAGTACTTGCCGCGCCGCAGGCTCGCCACCGGATAGGCGGCGGTCTCGCGGGCGTAGGCATGGCCCCAGTCGTTGGCGAGCAGGCTGGCCGCCGTGTGCGGGGCGTTCTTCAGCGGGTTATCCTCGCGCGGCCAGGCGCCGGATTCGACCTGCGCGATCTCGCCGCGGATGGCGATCATCGCGTCGCAGAAGCGGTCCAGCTCGGCCAGCGGTTCGCTCTCGGTCGGCTCCACCATCAGCGTGCCGGCGACGGGGAAGCTCAGCGTCGGCGCGTGGAAGCCGTAGTCGATCAGGCGCTTGGCCACGTCCTCGGCGCTGACGCCGGACGAGTCCTTGAGCGGGCGCAGGTCGAGGATGCATTCGTGCGCCACACCGCCGCCCTTCACGCCGTCGATGCCGCCGCTGAAGTGGATGTCGTAGTGGTCGGCCAGCCGGGCGGCGATGTAGTTGGCGCTCAGGATGGCGATTTCGGTCGCCGACTTCAGGCCGTCCGCGCCCATCATGCGGATGTACATCCACGAGATCGGCAGCACCGCCGCGTTGCCCAGCGGCGCGGCCGACACGGCGCCCACCCCACCTTCGCGCACATCACCCGCCGTCGCATGGCCCGGCAGGAAGGGCACCAGATCCTCGACGACGCACACCGGCCCGACGCCCGGCCCGCCACCGCCGTGCGGGATGCAGAAGGTCTTGTGCAGGTTCAGGTGCGACACGTCGCCGCCGAACTCGCCCGGTGCGGCCAGCCCGACCAGCGCGTTCATGTTCGCGCCGTCCACGTAGACCCGTCCGCCGTGCGCGTGCACGATCTCGCACAGCGTGCGCACCTGCGGCTCGAACACGCCGTAGGTGGACGGGTAGGTGATCATGATCGCGGCCAGATCGGCGGCGTGCTTGGCGCACTTGGCGCGCAGGTCGTCCAGATCGACGTTGCCGCCCGCTTCACACTTCACGACGACCACCTGCATCCCGGCCATCTGCGCCGAGGCCGGGTTGGTGCCGTGGGCGCTTTCCGGAATCAGGCAGACCTTGCGGTGGGCGTCGCCGCGTGAGGCGTGCCAGCCCATGATGGCGAGCAGGCCGGCGTATTCGCCCTGCGAGCCTGCGTTGGGCTGCAGGCTGATGCCGCTGTAGCCGGTGGCCTGTGCCAGCCAGCCGGTGAGCTGCGTGTTCAGCGCGGCGTAGCCGGTGAGTTGCTCGGCGGGCGCGAAGGGGTGGATGTGCGCGAACTCGGGCCAGGTGATCGGGATCATCTCCGAGGTCGCATTGAGCTTCATCGTGCAGGAACCCAGCGGGATCATGCTGCGATCCAGCGCCAGGTCCTTGTCGGACAGCGACCGGATGTAGCGCAGCATCTCAGTCTCGCTGTGGTGGGCGTTGAAGACCGGGTGCGTCAGGTAGTCGCTGGTGCGCTGCAGCGCAGCCGGGATCATCGGCGTCACCGTGTCGGCGTATTGGGCGATGGTCGGCGTGACGCTGCCTTGCGCGAAGACCGTCCACAGCGCCTCGACATCGGCGCGGGTGCTGGTCTCGTCCAGGCTGATGCCCAGCGTGTCGATGCTGGCGGCGCGCAGGTTGCGGCCGGAGGCGACGGCGGCGGCCATCAGCGCATCCCGGCGTTCGCCCGCCTCGACATGCAGCGTGTCGAAGGCGGTGTCGTGCAGCAGGCGCCAGCCCATCACCTTCAGCCCTTCGGCGAGGATGGCGGTCAGCACGGCCACGCGCTGCGCGATGCGCTTCAGGCCAACCGGGCCGTGGTAGACCGCGTACAGGCTGGCGACGACGGCGGGCAGCACCTGCGCGGTGCAGATGTTCGAGGTGGCCTTCTCGCGGCGGATGTGCTGCTCGCGGGTCTGCAGCGACAGGCGGTAGGCGGGCGCGCCGTGGCTGTCGATGCTCACGCCCACCAGACGGCCGGGCAGCGAGCGCTTGAAGGCGTCCTGCGTGGCCAGATAGGCTGCGTGCGGGCCGCCGGCGCCCATCGGCATGCCGAAGCGCTGGGTCGAGCCGAATGCGATGTCTGCGCCGAGTTCGCCCGGCGAGACCAGCAGCGTCAGCGCCAGCAGGTCCGCGCCGACGATGGCCATGGCGCCCGCGGCGTGCGCGGCGTCGATGATCGGCTTCAGGTCACGGAGCTGGCCGTTGACGCCGGGGTATTGCAGCAGCACGGCGAACGCGGGCGCGGCGGCCAGCGACGCGGCGATCTCGGTCGCGTGGACCTGGTCGACCGTGATGCCCAGCGGCTTGGCGCGGGTGCGGATGACTTCGAGCGACTGCGGTAGCACATCGTGGGCGACGACGAAGCGCGTGGCCTTCGACTTGCCCACGCGGGCGGCCAGCGTCATCGCCTCGGCGGCGGCGGTGGCCTCGTCGAGCATCGAGGCGTTGGCGATCGCCATGCCGGTCAGGTCGGTGACCATCGTCTGGAAATTGACCAGCGCCTCCATGCGGCCCTGGCTGATCTCGGCCTGGTAGGGCGTGTAGGCGGTGTACCAGGCGGGGTTTTCGAGCACGTTGCGCAGGATGACGCCGGGTGTCAGCGTGCCGAAGTAGCCGCAGCCGAGGTGGCTGGTCAGCACGCGGTTCTGCGATGCCAGGGCCTTGAGTTCGGCCAGCGCCTGCGCCTCGCTCAGCGGAGCGGGCAGGTCCATCGGCGTGGGGCGGGCGATCGCGCGCGGGATGATGGCGTCGATCAGCGCGCGGCGGCTGGCCGGGCCGATGGCCGCCAGCATGCGCGCCTCGTCGGCCGCGTCCGGGCCGATGTGGCGGGCGGTGAATTCGCTGGCGTTTTCCAGATCGGCGAGGCGGGGCAGGGCGGTGTGTGGCATGGCGGCGGGGCTTCGGGGCAGCGGTTGTTCTGGCGGTTCAGACAAAGGCGCGGCCGCGACCGGGCGGGGGCGCGGTCGGACGGCGTGGTCGGCGGGGGTGGATCAGCCCTGGGTGAGGGCGTCGTAGGCGGTGGTGTCCATCAGCGCGTCGAGCTGCGACGGCTCGCTGAGCTTCATCTTGAAGAACCAGCCGGCGCCCAGCGGGTCGGTGTTGGCCAGCGAGGGGTCGTCGCGCAGGGCTTCGTTGACTTCGGTGACTTCGCCCGACAGCGGGGCGTAGACATCGGCGGCGGCCTTGACCGACTCGACCACGCCAGCGACGTCGCCCTGCGCGAAGCTGGTACCGACGGCGGGCAGGTCCACGAACACCACGTCACCCAGGGCATCCTGGGCGTGGACCGTGATGCCCACCACGGCAGCGGTGGTGTCGGCGGCGTTGATCCATTCGTGGTCGGCGGTGAACTTGAGGGACATGGGAAAGCTCCAGCGAAAAATGGGGATGTGGGGTGCGTTGCGGTGTGATCGGTGTGATCAGCCGCGGAAGTATCGGTGAGGCGCGAAGGGCATCGCGGCGACTTGCATCGGTACGCGCTTGCCACGGACTTCAGCGAACAGCGCGGTGCCGACCGCCGCGTGCGTGGCGGCGACGTAGCCCATCGCGATCGGCTGGCCGACGGTCGGTCCGACGGTACCGCTGGTGACGCGGCCGACGGGCTGGCCATCAGCATCGATGAGGGGGGCGCCTTCGCGGACGGGGGTGCGCTCCAGCCCGCTCAGGCCGATGCGTTTGGTGGTGGCGCCGTGGGTGAGCTGCGCGCCGACAGTGGCATCGCCGGGATAGCCGCCCGCCCGCGCACCGCCGGGCCGGCGCACCTTCTGGATCGCCCAGGTCAGGCCGGCTTCCACCGGGGTGGTCGCGGTGTGGATGTCGTGGCCGTAGAGGCACAGACCCGCTTCGAGGCGCAGCGTGTCGCGGGCGCCGAGACCGGCGGGGGCCACTTCGGGCAATGCGAGCAGGACGCGGGCCAGCGTCTCGGCTTGCGCTGCCGGCACGGAAATCTCGAAACCGTCCTCGCCGGTGTAGCCCGAGCGGGTGATGAAGCACTCGGCGCCGGCCAGCGTGAACGTGCCACCGGACATGAAGGTCAGCGCGGCGACACCCGCGTCCAGCCGTGCCAGCGCCTCGGCTGCCTTCGGACCCTGCAGGGCCAGCAGCGCGTGGTCCGGCATCGGGATGACCTGGCAGCGTCCGCCGATGCGCTCGACGAGGTGGCGTGTGTCTGCGTCCTTGCAGCCCGCATTGACGATGAGGAAGAGGTCGTCCGCCCGGCGTGTGACCATCAGGTCGTCGAGCAGGCCGCCCGCCTCGTTCGTGAAGAAGGCGTAACGCTGCTTGCCGATCGGCAGATCCTGGATGTCCTGCGGCACCAGCGTCTCCAGTGCGGCGGCGGCGTCCGGCCCGACCAGGCGCAACTGGCCCATGTGTGACACGTCGAACAGCGCGGCCGAGTCGCGGCACTGGCGGTGCTCGGCGATGATGCCGGCGGGGTACTGCACCGGCATCGCGTAGCCGGCGAAGGGCACCATGCGGGCACCGAGTTCCAGATGGAGTGCGTGCAGCGGCGTCTGCAGCAGCGGCGAGGAGGGGGTGGCGTCGGCGGTCATGGACAGGCTCTCGAAGGGCAACGGATCTTGAAAGGATCGGTCCACCGATGGTCGGTGGTGGTGCCCTCGCTGTCCGCTTTACCTGAGAGATTGACGCGGCCCCGGTGTGGCCGGTGCCGCGCTTGCCCCTTCGGTGGACCGCGATCGCTGCTGACCTGTGGGTCGACGCAGCGCGCGGTCTCTCTCCAGTGAGGTGACGCCGCCCTGCGGGCGACGTTTGCCAGTCCTTTTGCCTGAGCGTTCGAAACCCGGTTTCAAGGGGCCTCTGCGCCTTCGGCGGCCGGCTCGGGGGCGCGGCTCTCTCCTGGCGGCGTGCAGTTTAACCGCAGATTCACCGTTTCAGGCGGCCGGTTTCGCGGCTTTGTAAGCGGCCAGGTACGGCGCCAGCCGCTGCCCCATCTCGTCGCCGAGCGCCTGCAGCCCGCTCATCGGCCGCACCATCACCTCGAACTCGGTGATCTTGCCGTCCGCATCGAACTGGATCAGGTCCACGCCCTTGAGCGACTTGCCGTTGACGCTGGCGCTGAATTCCAGCGTCACGCTCAGGCCGTCGGCGCTGGCCATCTCGCGGTGGTAGGTGAAGTCCTCGAACACCTTGGCCACGGTGGACAAGATCAGTTGCACCACCTGCGCGCCGGGGTAGGGCGTGTGCGCCATCGGCGAGCGGAAGACCACCTTGCGGTGCAGGATCGCGCCGAGTTCGCTCAGGTCGCCCTGCGCGACCATGCGGTGCCAGTGCGCGAGGCTCTTCGCCACGGCAGTCGGCAGGCGCTCGGACAGCGTGGCGACGGGTGCCGCCTGCGCGCTTGCCTCGGCCGCCGCAGGATCAAAGCCCAGCGCCAGCTCGGTGCCCTGCTTGATCGCGCGCTTGGCGTCCAGCTCGGCGGCCACGTCGGCGCCGCCGATCAGGTGGACGCTGCAGCCCGCCGCCTGCAGCGCGGCTTGCAATTCGCGCTGCGGATCCTGCCCCGCGCACAGCACGACCGTGTCCACTGGCAGCGTCATCTCGCGCTCGCCGACCGTGATGTGCAGTCCGTCGTCGTCGATGCGCCGGTAGGTCACGCCGGGCACCATCTCGACCTGCCGGTTCTTCAGCGAGGTGCGGTGGATCCAGCCCGTGGTCTTGCCCAGACCGTCGCCGACTTTGCTCTCCTTGCGCTGCAGCAGCGTCACCTTGCGCGGGCTCGGTTCGATGTGTGCCGGGGTGAGGCCGCCGCGGTTGGCATACGCGGTGTCCACGCCCCATTCGGCGAAGAACTTGGCCTTGTCGAGGCTCGGGCTGGTGCCTTCGTGCAGCAGGTACTCGGCCACGTCGAAGCCGATGCCGCCCGCCCCGATCAGCGCCACGTCGTGCCCGACCGCGCACTTGTCGCGCAGCACGTCTAGGTAGCCGACCACCTTCGGATGGTCGATGCCGGGGATGTCGGGCGTGCGCGGCGTGACGCCGGTGGCGAGCACGACATGCTGGAAACCGGCGTCCACCAGCTCCTGCGCGGCGACGCGGTGTTTCAGCTTCAGCGTCACGCCGGTGAGCGCGATCTGCTTGCCGAAGTAGCGCAGCGTTTCAAAGAATTCTTCCTTGCCCGGCACCTGCTTGGCGATGTTGAACTGCCCGCCGATCTCGCTGCCCGCGTCGAACAGTGTCACGTCGAAGCCGCGCCGCGCCGCCGTCGTCGCGAACGCCAGCCCCGCCGGCCCGGCACCAACCACGGCGACACGGGCCTTCGTCGTGGCCGGCCGCTCGATCAGGATCGTCTCGTGGCAGGCGCGTGGGTTCACCAGACACGAGGTGATCTTGCCGCCGAAGGTGTGGTCGAGGCAGGCCTGGTTGCAGCCGATGCAGGTGTTGATCTCGTCGGCCCGGCCCTCGGCGGCCTTGCGCACGAAGTCGGCGTCGGCGAGGAAGGGCCGCGCCATCGAGACCATGTCCGCCATGCCGCCCGCCAGGATCTGCTCGGCGACCTCGGGGGTGTTGATGCGGTTGGTGGTGATCAGCGGGATGCCGACCTTGCCCTTGAGCCCTTGGGTCACCCAGGCGAAGGCGGCGCGTGGCACCTTGGTGGCGATGGTCGGGATGCGCGCCTCGTGCCAGCCGATGCCGGTGTTCAGGATCGTCGCGCCCGCGGCCTCCAGCGCCTGGGCGAGCTGGATGACTTCGGCCTGCGTCGAGCCGCCTTCGACCAGATCCAGCATCGACAGCCGGAAGATCAGGATGAAGTTCGACCCGACCCGCGCCCGCGTGCGGCGCACGATCTCCAGCGCGAAGCGGATGCGGTTCTCGTAGGCGCCGCCCCACTCGTCGTCGCGCTGGTTGGTCTGCGCGGCGATGAACTCGTTGATCAGGTAACCCTCGGAGCCCATGATCTCGACGCCGTCGTAGCCCGCGCTCTGCGCAAGGGCGGCGGCGCGGACGTAGTCCTCGATGGTCTGCTCGATCTCGTCGCCCGTCATCGCCCGGGGGCGGAAGGGGCTGATCGGGGCTTTCAGCGCGCTGGGGGCGACCAGCTCGGGGTGGTAGGCGTAGCGGCCGAAGTGCAGGATCTGCATCGCGATCTTGCCGCCCGCGTCGTGGACCGCTTGTGTCACGACCTTGTGCTTGTCCGCCTCGGCCTGCGTCGTCATGCAGGCGCCGCCAGGCATCGGGCGGCCGGCATCGTTGGGCGCGATGCCGCCGGTGACGATCAGGCCGACCCCGCCGCGGGCGCGCTCGGCGTAGAACGCGGCCATGCGGGCAAAGCCGTCTTTCGCTTCCTCCAGCCCGACGTGCATGGACCCCATGAGTACGCGGTTCTTCAGCGTGGTGAAGCCGAGGTCGAGCGGGGCGAGCAGGTGGGGATAGGCGGTGGTCGTTGTCATGGCGTGTCCTTGCTATGCAACCAGTTGCAGGGTGCAGTGAGGGCGCAGTGTAGGCAGGCCGCCGTGACTATGCAACGGGTTGCATGGTTTTCCCGAGGCCCGTAGACTGCGCCGCATGTCCCTGTCCCACGCCGTGCTCACCTCGCTGATCGAGAAGGCCTCGTCCGGCTACGACCTCGCGCGGCGTTTCGACAAGTCCATCGGCTACTTCTGGCACGCCACGCACCAGCAGATCTACCGCGAACTCGCGCGCATGGAAGCCGCCGGCTGGATCGCCTCGCAGCCCGCGCCCGATGCGGGCAAGACACGCAAGCGGCTGTACGAGGTGCTGCCCGCCGGCCGGGCAGAGCTGGCGCGCTGGGCCACCGAGCCGACACCGCCGCCGGATCTGCGCGACGACCTCTCGGTCAAGCTGCGGGCGGAGGCGGCGCTGGGCGAGATCGACCTGTGCACTGAGCTGCGCCAGCGCATCGCCAGCCACGCCGAGCGGCTCGACCTCTACCGCGCCCTGGCGCAGCGCGACTTTCCGCCCGGCCGCCCGCTCAGCCGTGCCGCGGCCATCCAGCACCTGATCCTGCAGAAGGGCCTGCGCTACGAGGAAGGCAATTTGCGCTGGTGCGAGGAGATGCTGGCGCTGCTGGACGGTCAGCAGGGCGACGTCGACGCCTGAGCCTGGCCCAGCAGCCGCGGGAGCTTGGCCTTTGGACAGGCCTGCACCTGCATCAGCCAGTCGTGGTCGGCGCGGCCGGTGCCGGCCGGGCCGCGCAGGTCCTGCTGGATGCGGACCAGCAGCGCCGCGGCCATCTCGGCATCCGCCAGCGCCCGGTGCGCCTGACCTGTGCGGGGCAGGCGGTGGAAATCGACCAGCGTGCCGAGCTTGTGGTTGGGTGCGTGCGGGTACAGGCGCCGTGACAGCATCACCGTGCAGGCGAAGGGGTGCGGCGCGGCCAGCCCGGCCTGCGCCAGCTCGGCCTGCCAGAACTTGCGGTCGAAGGCGGCGTTGTGCGCCACCATCGGCGCGCCGGCGACGAAGCGGGCCGCGTCCGACATGACCTGCACCGCGGTCGGCGCGCTGCGCACCATCTCGTTCGTGATGCCGGTGAGCTGGCTGATGAAGGCGGGGATGTAGACGCCGGTGAACATCAGGCTCTGGTAGCGATCGACCACCCGGCCGGCTTCCAGCAGCACGATGGCCACCTCGGTGGCGCGGTCGCCCATCTGGGGCGAGATGCCGGTGGTCTCGAAGTCGATGACGGCGATGCGGGAGGCGGAGGTGTGGGCGGCAGCAGGCATCCACCAATGATCTCAGAACGGCGAGAACATCACGCCCGCACCCGCCGTGCTGGTCCTCGGGGTCGAGTTCCCAGTAGCGCGAGAGTTCGCTGGGAGGGGCGTCCGCGGCGGTGGCGTGCAGTGGCGCCATCGCGCCGAGCAGTGCGGTGCAGGCGGCCGCAATCGATGCGCAGTGCAGCGGCAGGGCAGAAGTCCGACGACGGCGCCGATGGTAGGGCGTGGTTCGTAACATCGGTACGGATCGGTTCTGTGCTGCGGGTCCATTTGTAAATCGATGTGTCGCCGCCAGGGTGTCACCGCTTGGGCATCGGATGCGCCGAGCGGATGAACGACTCCGAACGACGTGGCGGTGAACGAGTGCCGTAGTGGAAGACGGTCTGACACGGCCCCGCAGTGGGCCAGCAAGTGCTACCCCTGCCACGCCTGTGCCGCGAGCGGAAGCGCATTCAGTTCGACCCGTGCCTCTCGCCACGTGGGGTAGTGCGCATCCAGCAGTGCGACGAATCGCTCGCTGTGCCTGGGCTCGATCAGGTGCACCATCTCGTGCAGGACGACGTATTCCAGCAGATCTTTCGGCTTGGTCACGAGGTCGGTATTGAGTCGAATATTCCGAGCCCGGTGGTTGCAGCTGCCCCATTTGGTCTTCATCTGCTGCAGGAAATAGCCTGTCACCGTCACACCGAGCTTGGGCTCCCACTTGCGAATCAGTTCAGGCACGACGCCGTGCAACTGCGTCCGGTGCCATGCCCGCAGGACCTGTGCCCGTTGTTCTCGCGTGGTACCGGGGCGGACGGCGAGCGTGATCCGTCGGTGATCAAGCGATACGGTCGGCTTTGCCTCACGCTCGATGACCGACAACAGATAGCGCCGCCCCCACAGATAGTGGCTTTCCCGTTCGATGTACTGGCGTGGCGTTTCCCGCGCCTGTGCCTGCAGCTTGTCTCGTTGGTCGCGAATCCAGCCCAGCCTGGAAATCGCATAGGCACGGGCAACCTCCAGGCGCGTCTCCAAGGGAGCGACCAGCGTGACATGCCCTTGGGGCGGGTGTACCGACAGGTGTACATGCTTGACGGCTTTGCGCGTCACGGCGATGTCGAACTCGCCGAGTTCGATGATCTCGGTCACTGATAGCCCGGCTGGTTCTTGACGATGTCGAAGACGGCTTTGGTTGCCGCGCGGTCCTTGTTCATCAGTGGATAGATCGCGTTCACCACCTGCGACTCACGCGCCTGATCACCGTACCACCCCGCAGGGGAATGCTCGCGCACGGTCTGGTCGATCTTGAGCGCCAGCGCGGCCTTGTCGTCGTCCGTGGTGGGGTACTGGAAGGTCGTCGCCGGAATCGAGCCCAGGTTGTTGAAAAGCACCACAGCCTCGTGCTTGCCGTGCAGCGAGACCGGTACCCCGTCTTTGGGCTGCTTGTTGACGAGTTGTTTCACCAGTGTCTCGGCTTGGCGCAGAAATTCCTCATAGGCTGCCGCGTCGGTACGGCTCTGTTTGATGAGATCGTCCAGCAGCTTGGACATCTGCTCGTAGAACATCGGGTCGGTGAGCTGATCGCGGATGATCGTCTTTCGAACGTTGTTGATGATCCCCTCGGCGATGGCGTTCTTGCTGAGCTTGCCCTTGGCATTGAGCTTCCTGGCGATGGCATCGTGGATGCCGGTCTCGATGATCAGCTCCGTCAGCGACATCTCGCCCAGTTCACCCAGCGGGGTGGCTGAATCAGCCTGGATGTAGGTGTTGATGAGGTGGCGCATGTCGGCCTCGAAAGGCTTGATGTCCAACTCCTCGCCCGAGTGCTTCTTGATGGCCGCGCGGGTGTCGGTGTAGAAGTCGACTTCCTTCTTCACCGCCACCGCCTCGGCATCCGAATACCCGGCCTCGGTCAGGTCCTGGGCGATGGCAGCGAAGGCCCGGACAACGTGGGCGACCAGCTTGTAAAACGACACCCGCAGCACCTCGGTGTCGTTCAGCGCGTCGGGATTGGCGGCATCGCCGCAGAAGTAGTGCAGAAACTGTTCGACCTCGCGTGGCATGGCCACTGGCTCGCACAGGTAGTGCAGCGCTTCGCGGGTCGCGTCGAGCTGTTTGCGCCCTTCTTCGAGCCAGTTCTTCAGGTGGACATTGTTGTCGTCGCCGTCACCGCCACCACCTTCGTCGATGTCCAGTTCATCGGAGCTGTAGACCGCAATGGCGTCCTGCACATTGCCGTACAGCTCCTTGAAATCGACGATGTAGCCGTAGTCCTTGTCTGCGCCGTCGAGCCGGTTGGTGCGGCAGATGGCCTGGAACAGGTTGTGGTCGCGCAGCTGGTTGTCGAGGTAGATGTAGGTGCAGCTCGGCGCGTCGAAGCCCGTCAGCAGCTTGCTCACCACGATCAGCAGTTTCAGGTTCGCCGGCTCCTCGATGAAGCGCCGCTTGGTTTCGTCCTCATAGACCTTGGTGGCCTGGCCATGCTTCAGCACGTGCTGCGTGTAGGTGTCGAACTTGTAGCGCTCGTCACTGTCGGCGGGTTCCCTGGAGATCGCGCCGGCGTTCGGCTCGTACGACGTGATGAGGCCGCAGTACCTGCCGAAGTTCGTGTTCTGCAGCAACCGGAAGTAATGGCAGGCGTCGTAGATCGACGCGGCCACCAGGATCGCCGTGCCGCGGCCGTTGTTCAGGCGCGGCTTCAGGCTGAAGTCTTCGATGAGGTTGGCGATGATGCGCTGCTTGCGCTCGCCCGAACTCATCAGCTCCTCCATCGTGGCCCAGCGCTTGCGCACCAGCGCCTTCTGGAAGTTGTTCAAGCCTTTGGTTTTGTGTTCGAACCACTGGTCGATGGCGGCGGGCGAGGTCAGCCGCTGCGGCACGTCGCGGGCCTCGTACTTCAGATCCAGCACCACCCCGTCGGCCACGGCCTGGTGGAACTTGTAGGTGTGGATGTAGGTGCCGAAGACGTCACGCGTCATCTTCTTGTCCTTGCGCAGCAAGGGGGTGCCGGTGAAGCCGATGAAGAGGGCGCTGCCCAGCCAGCGCTTCATCTGCTTGTTCATGTCGCCGCCCTGCGTGCGGTGGCATTCGTCGACGAACACGTAGAAGCGCCCCTGCACCTTGGGCGGCGGCCCGCTCAGGTCGGTGACGTTGAACTTGTGGATCAGCGCGCACAGCAGGCGCGGTGTGGCGGCACTCAGCTTCTGCACGAAGTCGGCCCGCGAGACGATGCGCGGCGAGGGTGCTGACTCGCCGATCACCCCGGCATTTTTCATCACGCCCTCGATCTGCTTGTCGAGTTCATCGCGGTCGGTGACGACGAGGATGCGGGCGTTCGGGTCGTGTTCGAGCAGCCATTTGGCGATCAGCACCATCAGGATGCTCTTTCCGCTGCCTTGGGTGTGCCAGATCACGCCACCCTCCTGGCGGGCGATGCGCTCCTGCGCGGCCTTGACGCCAAAGAACTGGTGCTGGCGTGGCACCTTCTTGTGGCCAGCGTCGAACACCACGAAGTTGCGGATCAGATCCAGCAACCGGGCCTTGTTGCAGAGCTGGGTGAGCGGGCGGTCCAGCAGCGAGCCGGCGGAAGGCGTGGCCGTCACCGCACCGGCTGCGACCAGCGCTTCGTCCTTCCACTCCACGAAGAACTGCTCCGGCGTGCCGGTGGTGCCGTAGCGCAGGCCTTGCGCATCGCTGCCGGCCAGCAACAGCTGCACCGTGCTGAAGAAACCCTTGTTGAAGATTTCTTCCTGGTTGGTGATGAGCTGGCGCACCCCGTCGGCCACCTCCACTGAACTCCGCTTGAGTTCGATGACCACCATCGCCATGCCGTTCAGGTACAGCACCAGATCCGGCCGGCGCTCGAAGCCGCCCTTCAGCCGCACCTCCTCGGCCAGCGCGAAGTCGTTCCTGTCGGGGTGTTCCCAGTCGATGAGGTGCACCGTCTCGTGGGCCTGGCCGGCGGCGATCTGCACGGGCACGCCGTACCGCAGCAACTGGTAGGTGCGCAGGCTGGCCTGGTAGAGCGTGATGCCGGTCGAGTCGGCCGCGGCTTGCAGCTTGTACAGCGCCGCGCTGATGTGGGCGGCGCTGTAGCGACGGGCGGCCAGGTTGGCACGCAGGAGGTCGGTTTCGATGCCGCGGTTGTTCTCGCGCTTGCTCCAGTGGCCCAGGTAAGCGTAGCCCAGGCCGCCTTGCGGTGTCGCCGCCGTGATGCGTTCAACGACGCGGTTCTGAGTCGCTCGCTCGTGGCGTGATGTTCCGGCCATGTGTGTGTCCCCTCCCTTGGGGGTGTTGTCTGGTTTGCGATCAGGCCAGGCGGCTTCAAATGGCTGCCAGCACCGCTTGTTCAAAAGCATGGGCCTGACTGCACAGCGCTTTGACCGCAGCCCAGTTGTCGACCACCTGGCTTGCGAAAGCCCGGTAATCGCGCACCGTCTTCTTGATCTTCTGGCTCTTGGCCAACTGCCCCAGTCTGGCCTCCAGATCAGGGTTGCACTGCGCGCCGGCGAGCAGCGAATGCCCGGGTGGCAAGGTCGCTGCGGCCAGCCAGGTGCCCGTGGATTGAGCGGGCAAGCACAGCACGGTCTTCTGGCCGGCTTGGGCAGCGCCCAGCCAGCTCTTGAGGGTCGTCTTCAACGGGACGACGCTGTCATCCACCGGTGGACAAGGCCGTGCGCAGGGCAGCGCCGCCCAGCCCTTGCTGACCGCCATGGCTTCTACGGTCGGCCCGCACTGGTCATAGCGGCTGCCCGCCACATCGACATCCAAGTGGATGATCAGCAGGTCAACGTCGCCCAGCAATGGGTCGGTATCCAGCGAGCCCGTGTGACGCTGGCTGGCCGCATCACACCATTTCAGTACACCCCCCCAGCCTGCACCCATCTGCGGCTGCGTTGCCTCGGGCTGCAGCTGGGTCAGCACAAACGGCTGCGGCAAGATGGCCTTGAGCGAGGCCTGAATCACTTCGTAGTCCGTCGGCCCTTCGGCCACCAGTGCGATGCGCAAGTCAGACATTGGGCACGGCCCCCAAGTGCCCCATCATCCACAGGCGGGACAGCGGGTATTGCTGATTCATTCCGGCCAGTTCGCCCGACGGCTCGATCCGCCGCACTACTGTCAGGCCATTGCTATTGCGTTCCACCGCGAAGAGCCGGGTTTGCGGGTCGGTCAGATCCAGCCCGTCCAGCACCGCCGGGTTGTGGGCCGTGAAGAGCAGTTGGCGATCGGCCGCGTTGTGCTGCAGCCAGCCTGACAGTCGCGACGTCAGCTTGGCCAGCAGTCGAGGGTTGAGGGCCTGATCGAAGTTGTCGATGGCCAGGATGCCGGGTGCGTCAGGCAGCAGGCACAGCACGGCGCAGAAGATGATGTAGAGCGCGCCCTCGCTGGCGTCGTAGGCCGTCAGTTCGTTGCGGCTCTTGTTCATGAACCTGTCGGTGAATTTCAGCATCAGCTTGGTGCGCGGCACCTTGCTCGACACCAGCGCGGCGCCGTGGCTGGTGGCCTGCACATCGGCCACCCAGTCGATCAGCTCCAGCACCTGGTCGAGCAGCGCGTCACCCGCCTCCTCCTGCGCCTCCAGGTGCTTGCGCAGCGCCTCGAAGCTCTCGGCCAGCAGTCCACCGCTCAGGCCCACGGGCCGGCGTGACTGCATGTCCGGCACCACGCCGCGCAGGGTGGGCGTGTTGGGGCAATAGATGGCGTAGTCCTGCAGGCGCCGCAGCAAGCGGGCGGCCGGGTTGCTGGCTTCCAGATCCACCATCTTGAGCGCCGCCAGGCCCGCCTGGGGGTTCAGATTCTTCTTGTTGCGCACGCCGTCGGACACCACGTCGTTGGTGCCATCGGTCAGCACCTCGGTCTTGTACGACCAGGCCGGCTCGGGCGAGTCCAGCGGGTTCAGCAGCGACACGCGGTAGCCCTCTTGGGCATCGCCTTGCACGCCGATGCCGATGTGGGCCGGCGTGCGCTCGGTGGCAAACGAGCTTTTGTAGAGCCGGGGCAGGCCCGCGCGCACGCCACGGCGCAGCAGGCTCTCGTCGTCCACCACGCCATTGGCGGCGGCGCCCAGCACGCCCAGGGCTTCGAGCACATTGCTCTTGCCGACGCCGTTGGCGCCGATGAAACAGTTCACTCGACCCAGTTCGATGCTGGTCTGGTGTATGGACTTGAAGCCCTGGATCGTCAGCGTGCGAATCATCGTCATATCAACCTCGTTCTGCCTGTCAGCAGCTCTTGCATCATGGCCTGCTTGAGGGCGCGGGTCTTGTCGCGGCGGGTTTCGAGGGCGGAGAGTTCGGCGTCCATGTCGGAGAGGACGGCGGCGATGGCAGTTTGTTCGGGCACGGGTGGAAGAGAAAATCGGAGTTTATTTAGTTCCGCCAGATTCACGACTAATTGGGCTGATCCCGCGCTAGGAGCCAATACCATCCTTCTTCCTACCGGTGAGTTGAGGTAGGAGACTAGGTAGTCCGGCATTATCCTGCTATTGAGGCGAAGCAAACCGACCGCTCTTGAAATGTTCGCGCCTTCAAGCGATACAGGAACTCTTGCTGCTTCACCTGGGTAGCCAACCAACGCGATAACGACGTCGTTTCGCCTTAAAACAGTTCGCTCGTATTCGGCGCTCTTCTCGTGCGACACGAATGGCATATCGCGGCCAATTCGACCGACCTTAATGTCTCCCGCCCTCACCATCGGAATGCCATTACTCTTAAATTCTCCTGCCGTCACGATGCCGTAAGTAGCCTTCACGGTCAGCATATTTCCTAAGTAGAGCCTCTCCCATTTTCCACCAAATCCAGGCAGCCGAGTCTGTCCGGTCAGTAGTTGCTGCGCGGCGGCCTGTTTGAGGTGGCGCTTCTTGGCGATGAGACGGTCTAGGCCGGCCAGCAGGGCATCCACATCGCTCAAGGCTTCGGCGATGGCACGTTGTTCAACAACGGGTGGGCAGGTAACCTGCAGTTGTTCGAATTTTTTCCGTTTAATTCCTTGAGCAGTTGAGCCTGATGAATTTTCAGAAAGTAGTTTTTGGAAATGATCCGACAGCATCAACTGAAATAGGAATGGGCTGAATGCGAGCGTCGGGTTTGCCTTCAGCAAGATGGTGCGCTGACTGAGGATGTACCGTCGTTCATCAGGTATAAGGGCCACATTTCCGAGTGGCGCTTCCGTTGTAAAAACGATGTCGTCGGGCGCGGCGTCCCCGTTGGTCATCCACCTCGTGTAGAGCGCGTCCGAACCGAGGTAACACTCCTCACTAAAGTCGATAAATCCACACTTTACGTTGCGTGCCGAGAGCGCAGGAATATCTCCACCACCCCAATCCATCCCCAGCTTTCGCGGTGTACGGCCTCGGTAGTCGATGATCTTAGAAGTGGTTTCGATAATCGTTCGCGTACTCCACTCAGTCGGTATCACGCCAGCATCAGTCTGCTTGTAGCCAGGCTTCACTTCCATGACGCCCCCATCCGCTTAAGGTGTTCCTCAACCCTGTCGGCGAGCGTCGCCACCTCCTCGGTGAGCTGCGCCATCGGCGCGGCGTAGCGCTCGGCCAGTTCACGCACACGCCCGGTCAGCGTCTGCGACACCCGATCCAGCTCGCCCTGCACCGTGGCCGCCAGCTGCGCCATCCACTTGTCGTCCACCACCAGCGCCTTGATCTCGGCATCGGTGAGCTGTGGGTATTTCTCGCAGGCGAGCTTGTCGAGCGCCGCGTCGGAGTCCTTGACCTGCTTCTTCAGCGCGGTGATCCGTTCGCTCAGGCCGAGCCACTCCTTCAGGATCTTCAGCTCCACCGCACCATCCGGATCCCGGCCAATCTCGCGCACCCGCTCCTTCACCGCCGCAGCGGTGATGCTGTCGTAGCCGGCGAACACGGCGTCTTCACCGCTGTGCTCCTCTTCCAGCTCGGCAAGGCTGGCCCCAGCGGCTTCCGACTCGGCCTGCCGCCCCTCCAGCGCCGCCTGTTCCTTGGCGAAATAGCGGGCCACGATCAAGGGCTTGGGGACCAGGTCGCAGGCCCAGCCCTTGTCCTTGCGCCTGCCCTTCTTGTCGGTCTCGACGATGCGCGCCGGCCGGGCCACCCAGCCGTCAGCGGCGATCAGGTAGGCATCGTCCTGCATCGTCTCGGCCCAGTAGTCCATCAGGTGCTGGTAGACGTCGTAGGCGTCGAGCAGCGACACCGCGCGGAAGCGGGCGAGCAGGTCCTCGGCCAGCACCTCGATCAGCGCCTTGGGCTGGCTGCCCACGCCAAAACCGCCGAGCTGCCGCGTGGCCTCCGCACGCCAGTCGGCAAAGCGCTGCGTCGCGGTCTGGTTGAACGCGGTGAACTCGGCGTGGCCCAGGATGGCGGGCTTGACCTCGGCCAGCGCCAGCTTCAGCCGGGCATAACCCGGCCGCCCAGCGGACTCGAACAGCGTGGCGCGCACGCCGGGCAGCACCGCCCAGTAGGCCGAGAAGGCGTCCAGATCCCGCTCGGGGATGCCGCCGCGCAAGTGGGCGTCGATGTCGTGCAGGTCCTCGGGCTCGGCGCTGTCGATGTAGCGCGGCAGGTTGAGGTTGAAGTCGTTCTTCGCGTCAGCAATCTCGTCGAACGGCACCATGCGGGCATAACGCGGCGTGTCGGTCTGCTTGGTGAAGGTGTCGACGATGCGGTGGATGTCCTGCTCGCGCAGGCGGTTCTTGTTGCCGTCCTTGATGTAGCCCTTGGCGGCATCGACCATGAACACGCCTTTGCGCGCACTGGCGTTCTCCTTGTCCAGCACCAGGATGCAGGCCGGAATGCCGGTGCCGTAGAACAGGTTCGCCGGCAGGCCGATCACGCCCTTGAGAATGCCCGAGCGCACCAGCTGCTGGCGGATCACGGCCTCGGCATTGCCGCGGAACAGCACGCCGTGCGGCAGGATGCAGGCGCCTTTGCCGCTGCTCTTGATCGACCGGATGATGTGCAGCAGATAGGCGTAGTCACCCTGCTTGGTCGGAGGCTCGCCCCAGGCGAAGCGCTGGTAGGCGTCGTGGCTCGGCGTGAGGCCCGTGCTCCAGGTCTTGTCCGAGAACGGCGGATTCGCGACCACGTAGTCGTAAGTGCGGAGCTGCTCGCCGTCCTTGAACTTGGGTGCGGCCAGCGTGTTGCCCGACAGGATGCTGGCGGTCGGGAAGTCGTGCAGGATCATGTTCATGCGGGCCAGACCCGCCGTGGTCACGTCCTTCTCCTGTCCCTCCAGCGTGATGTGCTTGCCCGCCTCGGCCGCTACCTTCAGCAGCAGCGAGCCCGAGCCGCAAGTCGGGTCATAGGCGGTGGTGGCCGCGCGGGTGTTGGCCGGCGAAATGCCGATCACCTTGGCGATGACGCGGCTCACCTCGGACGGCGTGTAGAACTGGCCCTTGCTCTTGCCACTCTCGGTGGCGAAGTGCCGCATCAGGTACTCGTAGGCGTCGCCGAGGATGTCGTCGTGCTCGGCGCGGTTCTGCGAAAAATCCAGCTCGGGTTTCTGGAAGATGCCGACCAGATTGGTCAGCTTGTCCACCATGTCCTTGCCTTCGCCGAGCTTGTTGGGGTCGTTGAAGTCGGGAAAGTCGGTGCGCGCCAGCCGTGCGTTGGCGTCGATCAGCGGCTGGATGATCTGGGTGTTGATCTTGTCGCCGATGTCGATCTTGCCCTTGAGCGCGACCATGTCCTTGAAGCTCGCGCCTGGCGGGATGATCACCGGCGGCGCGAAGTCATCGCTGTCACCGTACTTGTCGGTGATGTACTTGATGAACAGCATGAACAGGACGTAGTCCTTGTACTGGCTGGCATCCATGCCACCGCGCAGTTCATCGCAGGAGGCCCAGAGGGACGAGTAGAGGTCGGACTTCTTGATGGCCATGAATTGCTGTAACAAATATTCTTGAAGGAAAACGCGCGATCTGCCCGGGCTGAAGAGGGTGGATTTTGAGGGCATCGGCGAGCACCAGACCGATCGTGACGCCCCTCAGCGGGATTAAACGGCGCGAAGGACCATGGCGTTGGAGCCCGCAGACAGGCCGCTCGTGCGCGCTGCGCCGCAGTCATCCGGCTTATCCGCTGATTCCCCAGCCCACGCCGCTGGCAACCTCCCGGCTGCGCTGCGGCGGTGTGCCCCAGCCCCTCATGTGATGGAGCCCCATGTCCGCCCTGACCGAAGACCAAGCCCGCACCTACATGCACAAGCTGCTGGCCGCGATGGTGCGCGCCGGTGGCTCGGACCTGTTCATCGCCACCGACTTCCCGCCGAGCATCAAGTCGCACGGCAGCATGCAGCCGCTGACCGCGCAGAAGCTCAACGCGGACACCACGCGCCGCCTCGCCCAGGCGCTGATGAACGAGACCCAGCGCCAGGAATTCGAGAGCGAGATGGAGTGCAACTTCGCCATCTCGATCCCCGGCGTGTCGCGCTTCCGGGTCAACGTCTACGTCCAGCAGCAGAGCGTGGGCATGGTGATCCGCACCATCGCGTCGGAAATCCCGAACATCGACAAGCTCAAGCTGCCGTCCAAGCTCAAGGATGTGGTGATGGACAAGCGCGGCCTGGTGCTGGTGGTGGGGGCCACCGGGTCGGGCAAGTCGACCACGCTGGCCGCGATGATCGACCACCGCAACCGCGAGTCCGCCGGCCACATCATCACGGTCGAAGACCCGGTGGAATACGTCCACGCCTCGCGCAAGTCGCTGGTCACCCACCGCGAGGTGGGCGTGGACACCAAGTCGTGGCACCACGCGCTGAAGAACACGCTGCGCCAGGCGCCCGACGTGATCCTGATCGGCGAGATCCGTGACGCCGAGACGATGGAACACGCGATCGCCTTCGCCGAGACGGGCCACCTCTGCCTCGGCACGCTGCACGCCAACAGCGCCAGCCAGACCATCGAGCGGATCATCAATTTCTTCTCCGAGGAACGACGCGCGCAACTGCTGATGGACCTGTCCGCCAACCTGCGCGCCATCGTTTCCCAGCGCCTGGTGCGGCGCGAGGATGGCAACGGCCGGGCCGCGGCCATCGAGATTCTGCTCAACACGCCGACCATCGCCGACCGCATCTTCAAGGGCGAGTTCAACGAGATCAAATCCGTCATGGCCCGCTCGCGCGAGCTGGGCATGTGCACCTTCGATGCGGCCTTGTTCGACCTCTACAACGAGGGCCTGATCAGCTTCGACGACGCGCTGCGCAATGCCGATTCCGCCAACGAGCTGCGCCTGCAGATCAAGCTCAAGAGCCGCCGGGGTGAGCCGCCGTCCTCGGCCTTCATGTCGCTGGACTTCGAGCAGGAACCGAAGCCGGCCGAACCCGAAGCCCCGGCCGCTGGGGCGCGCTGACGCAAGGGCAGGGGGCCGCCACGACGCTGTGGCATCATCCGGCGCCCTCAATTGAAACGCTTGCACATGGACCTGAAACTGCCCATCGCCATCATCGACGAGCTGTCCGACAGCATCATCAAGTCCACCGGGCTGCTGGACATGGCCAGCGGCGAGATCGGCAACGTTCGCTACGAGGACCATGATCTGGAGGCCGACGGTTTCCCGGCCCACGACGAGGACTACGAGTTCACGTCCGGCCTGCTGACCAACGGCAAGAAGGATGTCGAGTTCAGCATCACGGTCGATGTGATGGCCGCGCGCTACTCGGTCACGCCGACCGAGCTGCTCGAGATCAAGAGCCGGGCCGCGAAGCTGTTCTCCGCCGCGCCAGAGTCCGCCGTGGCTGACAAACCGGCGGCCAAGGCCAAACCCGCGGGACGCCGCCCGGCCCGTTGACGGCTGCTCCCGGCCCGGCCATGCGACCACTCGACCGCTGCGCATCGATCGCGACACTGGTGGTCGCGGCGGCCATGCTGGCTGGCTGCGCGGGGGCCCCGGGCGTGTCCCCCAAGACCAGCCGGGTCTATCTGAACGAGGCGTTCGCGTCGACGGAAACCTTCTCGCGGGTCTTCACGTCCGATGTCACGTCCACCTGCGAAGCGGCCCGGCGTGCGCTGCTCAGCCAGGGCTATGTCATCACCTCCGCGGCCCGGGCCGACGCGGTCAATGGCCGCAAGAGCTTCCAGCCGGAAGCCGAGGTCCATGTGCAGATCGAGTTCCACATCGTCTGCGTGCCCGAGGTGACGCCGTCGGCGGCCACCGTGGGCGATCCGCGCTCGACGATCGCCTTCGTCAACGCGGTGCAGGACCGCTACTCCCTCAAGAAGAACCCCAACTCCGCCAGTCTGGGGGTGAGCGCGATCGGGTCGCTGTCGCTGCCGGTGTCCTCCAGCGACGACTCGCTGGTCAAGGTCGCCAGCGAGACGATCCCGGCCGGCGCGTTCTATGACCGGTTTTTCGGGCTGATCGAGCGGTACCTCGACGCACCCTAGGGCCGGTGCCAAGATCCGCCGGGCATGAATGGTGCTATTGTTTCCCAACGACTGGAGAGCACCATGACCGGTTCACGGCCCCCATCCGCCCAGAAGGGACGGGAAGTGCAGGGAACGCGCGCTGACGCGCTGCGGGCCGCATTGCTGCCGACGGTCGAATTCCTGAGCCGCCGCCGCGCCGATCTGATCGACACCTCGCTCATCGAGGACTACGTGGCGCTGAACTGGATGGAGTGGCACGGCGGCAGTCTGCGACTCACGGTCACCGGACGCAATGTGTGCGCGCAGCTGGCCACCCGGGCGAAATGACCACCGGGTCTGCCGATTTGTCAAGATGGCGTTGCAAGAGTAAACTGCGCAAAGGCGCTGCAAAGTTGTTTCGACTTTGCAGCGGTTTTGTTTTTGCGTCGCGCTAGCGCCCATTCACTGGCCGTGTCCCTGTTGGTCGGGTTCCGGCGGCCCAAGAGGACTCGCCTCGCATGCCGGGATACCTGCTCAAGCACGAGATCATCGAGGTGATCGGTGCTGCAACGCTCAACATTCGGTCGTTGCTGGACCGCCAGCAGTTCGCCGATCCGCTGGGAGATGCGCAAGGGCTGGGCATTTCGTCGGCTGCGTGGCCGCTGTTCGGTCTGGTCTGGCCGTCCGGGCTGCATCTGGCAGCGGCCATGGCGATCCGGCCCTTGCGGGTGGCCGAGCGCATTCTTGAAATCGGCTGTGGCCTGGGCCTGGCCAGTCTGGTGGCTCATCGGCGCGGCGTTGATGTCACGGCAAGCGACTGTCATCCACTGGCTGGCAGCTTTCTGCGCGAGAATCTGAGATTGAACGAGTTGCCACCGATGCCGTATTGCCACGGGCATTGGGGTGCGCAGGAGGCGTCGACGAAGGACCTGCAGGTGGACCCCCGCCATGCAGCCTTCGGGCCGCAGGTCGAGGGATTGTTCGACCTGATCATCGGCAGCGACGTGCTCTATGAGCGGGACGATGCAGGGGTGCTGTCGTCCTTCATCGGCCGCCACGGGGCTCCCGTGTGCGAGGTGATGATCATTGATCCCAACCGTGGCAACCGATCGCCGTTTCACCGCCGCATGGCGGCGATGGGTTATGCGCTGCACGAGACACCGATCCGCCGCCTCTTGTCGGCGACGGAGAGTGCGTACAGTGGCCGATTGCTGCATTACCGCCGAGTCGCATCGGCAGCGGGTTCGCCTGGCGGACTCGCGTCTTGAATTCCATCCATTTCACAGGAGGCCCCGTTTGGCCAAAGAAGAACTGATCGCCATGAATGGCAGCGTCACTGAGGTGCTCCCCGATTCGCGTTTTCGCGTGACGCTGGAGAACGGCCATCAACTGATCGCCTACACCTCCGGCAAGATGCGCAAGCACCACATCCGCATTCTGGCGGGGGACGCGGTGTCGCTGGAACTGTCGCCCTACGACATGACGAAGGGCCGTATCACCTTCCGTCACATCGAGCGCCGCGGTCCTGCCCCGTCGCACGGCGGCGCACGCCGTTGATGCATGGAACTGCTCCGCATCGCGGAGCAGTGATGGAACGAGCACCGCCGAGGCGGTCGCCCGTTGGGTGAATTTCTCACATTTGGCTGGCTTGCTGCAGCCAGAGTGTGTGGAAGTACCCGTTTGAGGGGGTGTGGAGCGGGCTTGCAATGCCTAGTCTTGGGGGTATGAACACGATCTGATTTTTCAGATCGATCGAATTAACCCAGATTGCACCCACTCATGTCCGCTTATTCACGTCCTATCAAGTCGCTCGCGCTGGCTCTGGCGCTGCTGCCGGTCTCCGGTCTCGTCCATGCAGCGGGCACGTCGTTTGTTGACGGGCTCGACAGCCAGGACGCCAGCCGCTGGACCCGGTCGAATGATGTGCCGCCTGTCGCTCCGGTGAACAACAGCTGGCGCGCGGACCACATCGCCTTTTCGGGCGGCGAGATGCAGCTCCGCCTGAACACCGCGCCGTGTGCCATGGCGCCGGAGCAGTGCGGCGGCCGGTCGTCTGCGTCGGGCCAGCTGGTCAGCAATGACACCTATGGCTTCGGCCGCTACACCGCGGTGCTCAAGGCCGCAGGCGGGCAGGGCGTGGTCACGGACTTCATGAAGTACAGCGGTTCCGTGGCGGCTGCGCCGACGGACCTGGTCGGCATGCACATCCAGGGCCAGGATCCGACCCGGCTGCAGGTCAGCTACGTTCAGGCGGGTGTCGGGGCGCAGTACCAGACCATCAATCTGGGGTTTGACGCCTCGGCCGGCCTGCACACCTATGCGTTCGACGCGAGCGCTGGCGCGCTGCACTGGTATGTCGACAACAGCGAAGTCTTCAGCATGATGGGTGGCTCGCTGCCCTCGGCCGATGGCTACATCGTCAGCGATGTCTGGGCCGCCAACCCGATCACCGCGCCGCTGTTCGGCAGCTATTCGGGCGCCCCCACACGTGCCTACTTTGACAGCATCGCATTCGAAGCCGCCGTGACGCCCGTGCCCGAGCCGGCCTCGGCCCTGCTGATGTCCGCCGGCGCTGGTCTCCTCGCCTGGCGCCGCCGGCGCGAGGCCCGTGCTGCAGCCCGCACGGCCTGAAAGCAGAAGGCTTCGAACTGCGAGGAGCCACCGTTCCTCGCAGCGGTGTCTGTCCGCCCGAGCGTCGATGGATGCCGCCTTCAACAGGCAACAAAAAAGCCCTTGAGTGTTGATTCTCAGGGGCTTTTTGCTTGTGCCAGCGTTTCGGTCTGGCGAGATGGTTGTGATGGTGGAGAGGAGGAGGATCGAACTCCCGACCTTCGCATTGCGAACGCGACGCTCTCCCAGCTGAGCTACCCCCCCGACACAACGACAGAAACTATATCATGACTTCGCGACGCGTTGCGCGCGCGCCTTGGCCAGCGCGGCCTCGATGATCTGGCGTTTGCGGTCCAGCTCACCCGGTACCTCGGCCTGCTTCGTCAGCGCCTCCAGATGCTCCAGCTTGTGGACCGCCTTGGCTTCCAGCTGCGCTGCATGCTGGAGTCCCGCCCGGCTGCGACGCCCGTTCCGGTCCAGGTATCGGGTGCGGGCTTCCTGGGCCTGGGTATCGGTCCAGGCCAGCCAGCCGGTCCGGCCTGGTGTGGTGACTTCAAGCGAGATGCAGTCGACCGGGCAGGCCGGCAGGCACAACTCGCAGCCCGTGCATTGGGACTCGATGACCGTGTGCATCTGCTTGTGCGTGCCGACGATGCAGTCGACCGGACAGGCCTTGATGCACAGGGTGCAGCCGATGCACCAGCGTTCGTCGATCACGGCAACGGTCAGGGGACCTTCGACGCCGCAGGCGGTGTCCAGCGGCACGACAGCGCGACCGGTCACTGCCGCCAGCCGGACCACGCCTGCCGTGCCGCCAGGCGGGCAGCGGTTGATCTCGGTCTGGCCCGCAGCGATGGCCTCGGCGTAGGTGCGGCAGTCGGGATAGCCGCAGCGGGTGCACTGGGTCTGCGGCAGCAGGGCGTCGATCTGGTCGGCAAGCGTGGGCATGGTCTGGTGGCGTGCGCCCGGTGTCGCAGACGCAAAAAAACGGGGCCGGTTGGTCACCGGCCCCGCATTGTGTCGCAGCGCGAAAACCGCGCGTGGACGGATCAGCTCGTCGCCGTGGACTTCTTGCCCTTGGCCGGCGCGGCAGCAGCAGGTGCTGCGGCTACCGGCGCTGCCGGGGCTGCGGCGATGGCCGGTGCGGCGGCCTGCGCAGGCTGCTGGTGCTGCAGGATGAACTTGCGCACTTCCGGGTAGGCCATCTCGCGCCAGCGGCGGCCGGAGAAGATGCCGTAGTGACCGGCACCCTGCACCAGATAGTGCTGGCGGCGGTCGGCCGGGATGCCGCTGCACAGGCCTTGCGCGGCTTCGGTCTGGCCGGCGCCGGAGATGTCGTCCAGCTCGCCTTCGACGGTCAGCAGCGCGGTGGTCGTGATGTCCTGCGGACGGACCAGTTCACCCTTGACGTTCCAGGTGCCGTAGACCAGCGAGAAGTCCTGGAACACAGTCTTGATGGTTTCGAGGTAGTAGTCCGCGTCCATGTCGAGCACGGCGTTGTACTCGTCGTAGAACTGGCGGTGCGACTCGGCACTGTCGTCATCGCCGCGCACCAGATCCAGGAAGTAATCCCAGTGCGAGTTGGCGTGGCGGTCCGGGTTCATCGCGACGAAGCCGGTGTGCTGCATGAAGCCAGGGTAGACACGGCGACCAGCGCCCGGGTAGTTCTGCGGCACGCGGTAGATCACGTTCTGCTCGAACCAGTCGTGCGTGCGGTTCGTTGCCAGATTGTTCACTGCCGTGGGGCTCTTGCGGGCGTCGATCGGGCCGCCCATCATCGTCATCGTGCGGGGCGTGAACTCGCCGCGCGAGGCCAGCAGCGAGATCGCGGCCAGCACCGGCACCGTCGGCTGGCACACCGAGATCACATTGACCTCCGGGCCGAGCAGGCGGATGAAGTCCTGCACGTAGCCGATGTAGTCGGCCAGGTGGAATTCGCCATCGGCCATCGGCACCATGCGGGCATCGACCCAGTCGGTGATGTAGACCTTGTGGTCCTGCAGCAGCGTGCGCACGGTGTCACGCAGCAGCGTGGAATGGTGGCCGGACAGCGGGGCGACGACCAGCACGATCGGCTGTGCGCGCATGCGCTCCAGCATCTGGGCGTTGTCGGTGTAGCGCTTGAAGCGCAGCAGGCGGCAGAAAGGCTTGGACTCGATCACCTGTTCCTGCACGGCGACGTCGACGCCGTCGACCTGGACCGAGTTGATGCCGAAGGGGGGCTTCTCGTATTCCTTGGTCAGGCGATGCACCAGGTCAAAGCCGGCAGCCATCCGTTGCGAACCGGGGGCCTGGGCGAAGGGAGACAGCGGGTGGCTGTACAGCTTGCCGGTGGCGCTGGCGAATTCGGCAAACGGACTGAGCAACGCGCGTTGCGTTTCGTAGAGTTGGTAAAGCATTGCGATTCCTCTGACTACCGGGGGGCTTCGTCACCGAGTGGGTGGCGAGCGAATATGTTGCACTGCAGCATTGTATGCCTTCGCCGCTTTTTCTGAAGGATGAATCGCAAGTGGCCCGGAATCAAGCAGGCAATTCCCCAAGGTCGGGGGCACCCGTGGCCTGTTGCGCGGAGTTCTGAAATTCCCATGTCAGGATCGCTGGAGGAACTGTTCCAAAAAGCAGCAACCGACCCGCCGGAGAGACGGGTCTGTTGCCGTGGTACTACAAGGTTTGCGTCACCGGGGTGTCACTTCAGGGTCACTTCAACCCGGCGCGCCTCGGCCGCAGAGCCGCTGCCGGTCGACTCGGCGGGCTTGCTCAGCTCGACCTTGTCGTCGGCGACACCGAGCGCCTTGAGGGCGTCCCGCACCGCGAAGGCCCGCAGCTTGGCCAGCTCGGCGTTCTTGGCCGGGTCGCCGCTGGCATCGTGGAAGCCGCTGAGCACGGCCATCTTGCCTTCCCCGACCGCCTTGACGACATCCGCGAGCGCGGCCGGAGCGCCATCCGCCAGCGCCGCCCCGCCGGAGGCGAAGTAGAACTTCACGACGCCGTTCTCGACCTTGATGGAGGCCGCGTCGGCATCGACCGCTGGTGCCGCGACAACCGCCGCCGCCGGGGCCGCTTCCACCTTGGCAGCTGGCGCCGGGGCCGAGCCACCCGACAGCAGGGGCACGATCAGCAGCGCGACGATGTTGATGATCTTGATCAGCGGGTTGATGGCCGGGCCGGCGGTGTCCTTGTAGGGATCGCCCACCGTGTCGCCCGTGACGGCGGCCTTGTGCGCCTCGCTGCCCTTGCCGCCGTGGTGGCCATCTTCGATGTACTTCTTGGCGTTGTCCCAGGCGCCGCCCCCGGTACACATCGAGATCGCGACGAACAGGCCGGTCACGATCGTGCCCATCAGCAAGCCGCCCAGCGCCGCCGGTCCGAGCAGCAGACCCACCAGCACCGGCACGACCACCGGCAACAGGCTCGGCACGACCATTTCCTTGATCGCCGCCGAGGTCAGCATGTCCACCGCGCGGCCGTATTCCGGCTTGGCCGTGCCCTGCATGATGCCGGGGATGTCCCGGAACTGGCGCCGCACTTCCACGACCACGCTGCCGGCCGCGCGGCCGACCGCCTCCATCGCCATCGCGCCGAACAGGTAGGGGATCAGGCCACCGATGAAGAGGCCGACGATCACCAGGTGGTTCGACAGGTCGAAGCTGATGTGCAGGCCACGGGCTTCGAGCGCATGGGTGTAGTCGGCGAACAGCACGAGTGCAGCCAGACCCGCCGAGCCGATCGCGTAGCCCTTGGTCACCGCCTTGGTCGTGTTGCCCACGGCGTCCAGCGGGTCGGTGATGTCGCGCACCGACTTGGGCATCTCGGCCATCTCGGCGATGCCGCCGGCGTTGTCGGTGATCGGGCCGTAGGCGTCGAGGGCGACGACGATGCCGGCCATGCTCAGCATCGAGGTCGCGGCGATGGCGATGCCGTACAGGCCGCCCAGCTGGAACGCGGCCAGGATCGCCAGACAGACGAACAGCACCGGCCACGCGGTCGAGCGCATGGAGACGCCCAGACCGGCGATGACGTTGGTGCCGTGGCCCGTGGTGGACGCTTGCGCGACGTGCTGCACCGGGGCGTACTGCGTGCCGGTGTAGTACTCGGTGATCCAGACCAGCGCCGCGGTCAGCACCAGACCGACGGCACAGGCGCCGAACAGCCGCATCTGGCTGCCCGCGCTGCCCAGCACGTCGTCCGGCACGAACAGCGTCGTGACGAAGTAGAAGGCAATCAGCGACAGCACGCCTGCGACGATCAGGCCCTTGTAGAGCGCCGGCATCACGTTCTTCATGCCGGGGCTGGCCTTGACGACGCTGCAGCCGATGATCGACGCGATGATCGACACGCCACCCAGCAGCAGCGGATAGACCACCGCCACCATCGGCGCCGTGGTGATCAGCAGCGCGCCGAGCACCATGGTCGCGATCAGGGTGACCGCGTAGGTCTCGAACAGGTCGGCCGCCATGCCGGCGCAGTCACCGACGTTGTCGCCCACGTTGTCGGCGATCACGGCCGGGTTGCGCGGGTCGTCCTCGGGGATGCCGGCTTCGACCTTGCCCACCAGATCGGCGCCCACATCGGCGCCCTTGGTGAAGATGCCGCCGCCGAGCCGCGCGAAGATCGAGATCAGCGATGAGCCGAAGGCCAGGCCCATCAGCGGCTTGATCGCGGTGGAGAGGTCCGCGCCCGGTGTCGTGCCACCGCTGGTCAGCACCCAGAACACGATGCCCACGCCCAGCAGGCCCAGGCCGACCACCAGCATCCCGGTGATCGCGCCGCCCTTGAAGGCGATGTTCAGCGCGTCGTTCATGCCGCGGGTGGCGGCCTGCGCGGTGCGGACATTGGCCCGCACCGACACGTTCATGCCGATGAAGCCGCAGGCGCCCGAGAGCACGGCGCCGATGACGAAGGCCACCGCCGTGGGCAGCCCGATGAAGAGCGCGATCAGCACGGCCAGCACCACGCCGACGATGGCGATGGTGCGGTACTGGCGGGCCAGGTAGGCGGCGGCACCCTGCTGGATCGCCATGGCGATCTCCTGCATCCGGGCGTTGCCCGCGTCTTGCCTGAGGATCCAGCTTCGGGTGATGAAGCCGTAAATCACTGCGGCCAGGCCGCAGAGCAGCGCCGCCGTCAGCGCGGTGGTCATGGACATCGGAGTCTCCTTCCTCGTGGGGGTGGGTCGTCGAACTCGGGCAATGATGTCGGGCGTCGCTGGGGTGTCCGCCGCTCTGGTTGAGGGCCATCCTAGGAGAAGCGAAGCGTTAAAACAATCACGCCAGCATGGTGTTTTCCAGCAGTGGAAGCACATTTCCGGTGCATCGGATGGGGACCTTGCCCGGAAGCGGGACTGGCCATGCAAGGTCAGTGCAAGCGCACCCCGTAGAATCCCGAAAATTGTTCGTCCCCACTCGGAAAAACTCCCACATGAGCCTGCACAACGTCACCCCCGGCGCGAAAGCCCCCGAGCAATTCAACGTGGTCATCGAGATCCCGATGAACGCCGATCCGATCAAGTACGAAGTGGACAAGGAAAGCGGCGCGCTGTTCGTGGACCGTTTCATGACGACCGCGATGCACTACCCGTGCAACTACGGCTACATCCCGCGCACCCTGGCGGACGATGGAGACCCGGTCGACGTGCTGGTGATCACCCCGTTCGCGCTGACCCCGGGCGTGGTCGTGACCTGCCGCGCCATTGGCGTGCTGCAGATGGACGACGAAGCCGGCGGCGACGCCAAGCTGCTGGCCGTGCCAATCGACAAGGTCCTGCCGATCTACACCCACTGGCAGAAGCCGGACGACATCAACCCGATGCGCCTGAAGGCCATCCAGCACTTCTTCGAGCACTACAAGGACCTGGAGCCGAACAAGTGGGTCAAGGTCAAGGGCTGGGAAGGCCCGGAAGCCGCCAAGGCCGAGATCGTCAACGGCATGGCCGCGTACGACAAGGCCAACGCGGCCTGATCCGGGTCGCACGGCAATAAGGGAGCCGCAGAGGCTCCCTTTTTTTCGCCCGTAGACTACGGGCATGAACTGGAACCAGGAACTTCTCAACAGCGCCGTCTGGCTCGGCAAGACCTTTGCCATCACGCTGGTGGTCTTCGTGCTCGTGATGGCCGTGCTGGCGCGCACGACGGTGTGGGGGCGGCAGTTCTGGTCGCTCAGCGGCGGCTACTTCTCGCCGAAGCGCAGCTGGCGGCCGCTGCTCGGGGTGGCGCTGCTGCTGCTGTTCACGCTGTTATCGGTGCGCATGAACGTGCTGTTCTCGTTCTGGTACAACGATTTCTACAGCGCGCTGCAGGCGCTCGACCAGCCCAAGTTCTGGTTCAGCCTCAACCTGTTCGGCGTGCTGGCCGCGATCCACGTCGTGCGGGCGCTGCTCAATGCGTACATCAACGGCTCGTTCACCATCCACTGGCGCCAGTGGCTCAACGACCGCACGGTCACCGAGTGGATGGACCACCAGGCCTACTACCTCGGCCGCTTCGCCCAGCCGGGGGTGGACAACCCGGACCAGCGCATCCAGCAGGACGTGACCAATCTGGTGTCGACGACGCTCTCGCTCG
Organism: uncultured Sphaerotilus sp.; assembly: GCF_963924895.1. Taxonomy (NCBI): domain Bacteria; kingdom Pseudomonadati; phylum Pseudomonadota; class Betaproteobacteria; order Burkholderiales; family Sphaerotilaceae; genus Sphaerotilus; species uncultured Sphaerotilus sp. The sequence continues at coordinate 186,975 of NZ_CAWURG010000003.1, read as the reverse complement.
CGCTGGGGCTGGTCAGCTCCGTGGTGTCGATGTACGAGTTCACCGGCATCCTGTGGGACCTGTCGGCCTCGATGACGGTGTTCGGCACCGAGGTGCCGCGGGCCATGGTGTATCTGGTCTACCTCTATGTGCTGGTGGCGACGACCTTCGCGATCTGGATCGGCCGCCCGCTGATCGAGCTGAATTTCCTGAACGAGAAACTCACCGCCAACTACCGCTACATGCTGGTCCGGCTGCGCGAATACGGCGAGAGCGTGGCGCTCTACCGGGGCGAGCCGGTCGAGAAGCGCGGCTTGCTGTCGAGCTTCTCCGCGGTGATCGCCAACGCCTGGGCCATGCTCTGGCGGGGCCTGAAGTTCGATGGCTACAACCTCAGCGTGAGCCAGGTGGCGGTGATCTTCCCGTTCATCATCCAGGCGCCGCGCCTGTTCGCTGGCACCATCAAGCTCGGCGACGTGATGCAGACCAGCCAGGCCTTCGGGCAGGTCGAGGGCGCGCTGTCCTTCTTCCGCAGCTCCTACGACGGCTTTGCCGGCTACCGCGCGGTGCTGGACCGGCTGAGCGGCTTCGAGGCCAACGTGAAGGCGTCGTCGGCGCTGGCGCTGCCGCAACTGAAGGACAACCCCGACGCGCTGGTGCTGCGTGGCCTGAGCGTGATGCGGCCCGACGGCCAGCCGCTGACCCGCGACCTCCACCTCACGCTGTCCGCCGGTCAGGCGCTGCTGATCCGTGGCCCGTCCGGCTCCGGCAAGACGACGCTGCTGCGCACGCTGGCAGGCCTGTGGCCGTTCTCGACCGGACAGGCCGAACGTCCGGGCGGCAACGCCTGCCTGTTCCTGTCGCAGCGGCCGTATCTGCCGATGGGCAGCCTGCGCGGCGCGCTGGCCTATCCGGGCGACCAGATCAGCGACGACGCAGCGCGCCCGATCCTCGCCCAGGTGCAGCTGGGCCACCTCGCCGACCAGCTCGACGTGGTGCAGGACTGGTCGCAGGTGCTCTCGCCCGGCGAGCAGCAGCGCCTGGCCTTCGGCCGCGTGCTGGCCAACCGGCCGTCGATCGTCTTCCTCGACGAGGCGACCTCGGCGACCGACAGTGGCCTGGAGCACAGCCTCTATGCGCTGCTGCGCGAGCAACTGCCGAAGGCGATGCTCGTCAGCGTCGGCCACCGCGAGACGCTGGCCGCCTTCCACGACCAGGCGCTCACGCTCGGCCGTGGTGGGGCCTGGAAGCTCGAGTCGGTGTGAACGGCGGGTGCGGGGTCAGGGCCGCGGATCGCTGGCGGCTGGCACCGGCGGCGCCACCGTGTCCCGCGCCATGCAGACCCGGTAGCGCATCTCGCAGCGCTCGGCGAACCACGCCGTGGTCAGCTTGCGCGTGATCTTCGGGCTGTTCAGGTCGATGTCGGGCAACTGCTCGCGGGCGAGTTTCAGGCCGCGCTTGTCAGCGAGCTGGTAGAGGCGCCGGTAGGTCGGCGAGGTCTCGAACTCGAAGCGCTTCTCCAGCTTCAGGTCGCGCTCGATCTGCGCCGCGTTCACGCCCAGCGCGGCCTGCAGCGCCAGCAGTGCGCGCCATGCCTGGCTCGGCTCGGTGCGCGGTGACACCGGCTCGCCCGCCTTGTAGCGCAGCAGGTCGCCGTCCGGGTCGATCTTCTGGCCGGTCAACTGGGACAGCAGCGACTGCACCGCGGCGTTGCGGCTGCTGTAGCGGCCGGCGTTGTAGTCGGCGAAACGGTAGAGCATGCGGTTGTACGAGACCGGGTAGTCCAGCAGCATCGCCGCGCCGAAGTAGAGGCCACCGCGGCGCTTGAACACCTCCTCGCGCGGTGTGCCGGCCGGCCGCCACGGATAGGGCTTGTCGCGCATCTGCTCGCTGGCGAAGGCGACGCTGACCTGCGTGGAGCCGCCCGTGCGCACCGGGTTCTGGCCGCCGGCGAGCTGCGCGCCCAGCGGGATCTCGCGGATCATGTCCTCGTAGAGCATGGACAGCTCGCGCTCGGTACGCAGCCGGTCCAGGCGCTGCTGGTAGGTGCGGCCGTCCGGCGAGGTTTTCGACAGCGCGAGGTCCATCACCGCCTGCGGGATGCCGAAGCGCTCGCGTTTCTTGTCGAGTTCGGCCTTGGCGATCTTCGACAGGTTGGTCACCGGCGGGTCGGCCTGCCAGGTCGATTCCTGCTCGATCACGGCGGCCAGCGCGCAGACCTTGTGGGCCTGCGCGGGGATCGACAGCGCGGCGAAGGCGGTGGCGATGTCGTCGGCCCAGGCGCTGCGCTCGCTGATGTTCGGCGGCAGCACGCGCAGTGCGACGGCGCGCACCTCGCTGGCGCTGACCGGCGGGGGCGCGGGCGGCGGCGGCGGGGCGGGCGGCAGGGGCGGGAGGGGCGGGAGGGCTGGCGGTGGTGGCGGCGCCGGCACGGGAACCGGAGTCGGCACGGGCGTCGGTGCCGGCAGGGGGCGTGGGACCGGGGACGGTACCGTCGTCGTCGGTGGCAGCGTGATCACGGGCGCTGGCGCAGGAGCGGGCGGCAGACGGTCGCTGGGCAGCGTGCCGCAGGCGGCCAGTCCGGCCATCACGGGGGCGAGAGCGGCGAGGCGCAGGGCAGTGTTCATTCGGGGACGATGTCAGCGTGAAGGGCGGTGCCGAGGGTCAGACCACGAACCGCACGATCTGCAGACCGGGTACCGCTGAGAAGTGTTTGACGTTGGCGGTGAGCACTGGCATCTGGTGGATCAGCGCGGTGGCGGCGATCAACCCGTCGCCCATCTGAAGACTGTGGCTGAGCACCAGCGTTTCGACCAGTTCGATCGCCCGGTCGGTGATCGCTTCCGTGATGGGCAGTATGGACATCCGGCGCTGCTGCAGCATTTTCTTGACCGCCGCCATCTCGGCCTTGTTGCGCAAGCCCTGCAGCAGCTCCAGATATGTGACCGCCGAGATCTTGGGTGGATCGGTCAGCGCGTCCAGCGTGCGGAGCGCGGACGGGTTTCCGCGCAAGTGCCAGATCAGCACATCGGTATCGATCAACATCAGGGCTGGCGGCGAGAGCCATCGAGGTTGAAGCGGGACGCCCGCAGTCCACGGACATGGGCTTCCACGTCCGCGATGTCGTCCCGGTCACGCCAGAGGCCAAATGCCGGGTCGGTCGTCGGCTCAGCCGCGTCGGTCGGTGTTTCTGTTTCGATCCGCACGGTGACCCACGCGTCCGAGGCCGACGTCAGTCGATCTCGCCAGGCCACGGGCAATTCCGCAATCGGTACATGCTCGATCACGATGGCGTTCATGGTGCGTTCCTTTCGTGCCACAGGTCCATGGAGGAAAGGTCATTCTGCCTTGAACGGATTACGCTCCCGCAACTCGCCCACATACGCCTCGATCCCCGCCGTTTCCTCGTCCAGAAAGCGCGCCACCGCGTCCGCGAAGCCGGGATGCCGTAGCCAGTGCGCCGACGAGGTCTTCACCGGCAGCAGCCCGCGCGCCATCTTGTGCTCGCCCTGCGCCCCACCTTCGAATCGCACGAACTGTTCGCGCACGCACCAGTCAAGCGGCTCGTGGTAACAGGCGGCGAAGTGCAGGTGCGCGATCGGCTCGGTGCAGCCCCAGTAGCGCCCGTAGGCCACGCGCTGCGCCGGGTCGAGCGCCACCAGCGAGGCCGCGACCCGCTCTCCGCCACGCCGCGCGACGAACAGCAGCCAGTGTTCCGGCATCGTGCACGCCACTTCGGTCCAGAACGCCCGCGTCAGGTAGGGCGTCGAGCGGTGTTCGCGGTAGGTGTTGTCGTAGCACTGGTAGAAGTAGTCCCAGTCGGCCTCGGTGATCTCCGCGCCGCGCAGCGCCTCGAAGGTGACGCCCGCCTCGCGCACATAGCGCCGCTCCTGCTGGATCTTCTTGCGTTTGTCGCGGGTCAGGCTGGCGAGGAAATCGGCGAAGTCGGCGTAGGGCGTTGGCGCTCGGTTCGACCAGTGGAACTGCACGCCTTCGCGCAGCAGCCAGCCCTGGGCCTGCGCGGCGGCGCGGTCGGCGTCATCCAGGAAGAGCAGGTGCGCCGACGACAGGCCCTGGTCACGGGCGAAGGTCTCGATGCCCTGCAGCAGCGTCGCCCGCGCCGCGTCCGAGCGCGCCAGCAGCCGGCTACCGGGGACCGGCGTGAAGGGCACCGCGCCGAGCAGCTTCGGGTAGTAGCGCTGGCCGGCGCGCTGCCAGGCGTCTGCCCAGGCCCAGTCGAAGACGTATTCGCCATAGGAATGGCGCTTCAGGTAGAGCGCCGCGGCGGCCTGCAGCGTGCCGTCCGCGTCGGCCAGCGTCATGAAGACGGGCTGCCAGCCAGTGGCGGTGACGGCACTGCCGCTGCGGTGCAGCGCGGCGAGGAATTCGTGGCGCAGGAAGGGTGTCGGCGCGGGACAGTCGGCGAGCAGGGCGTTCCACGCGTCGGCGTCGAGCGCGGCCGGGTCTTCATGCAGGCGGAGGGTCAAGGTCATGGCCGCGGATGTTCGCATGCCGGGCGGCTACAGTTCGCCTCAGTTCCCGACCCCCTTCGACCGTTCTGGAGATATCGCCTTGGCTTCCACGGAACCGTTCTTCAATCTGTACACCCACGGCTTTGCCCGTGTCGCCGTGGCGGTGCCCGTCTGCCGTGTGGCCGATCCGGCGTTCAACGCACAGCAGACCATCGCGCTGCACCACCAGGCCGCTGCCCAGGGCGCCGTGCTGGTCGCGTTCCCGGAGCTGGGCCTGTCCGCCTATTCCTGCGACGACCTGTTCCACCAGCGCGCGCTGCTCGACGGCTGCGAGCGGGCCCTCGCGGCGGTGATCGCGGCCTCGATCGGCGTCCACGCGGTCGCCGTGGTGGGCCTGCCGCTGCGGGTCGACCATGCGCTGTTCAACGTCGCGGCCGTGGTGCTCAACGGCCGCCTGCTCGGCGTCGTGCCCAAGACCTTCCTGCCGAACTACGGCGAGTTCTACGAGGCGCGCCAGTTCGCGCCGGCCACGCAGGCAATCTCCACCGAGGTGACGCTCTGCGGCCAGACGGTGCCCTTCGGCGCCCAGATGCTGTTCGACGCGGGCGCCGGTGTGCCGGGGCTGAAGTTCCACATCGAGATCTGCGAGGACGTGTGGGTGCCGATCCCGCCCTCGTCGTTTGCCGCGCTCGCCGGGGCGACGGTGCTGGTGAACCTTTCGGCCTCGAACGTCACCATCGGCAAGGCCGACTACCGCCAGGCGCTGGTGGCGCAGCAGTCGGCGCGCTGTGTCGCGGCCTACCTCTACAGCTCGGCCGGCTACGGCGAGTCGACCACCGACCTCGCCTGGGACGGCCACGCGCTGATCTGCGAGAACGGCACCATGCTGGCCGAGTCCGAGCGCTTCCGCATGGACGCCCAGCTGCTCACCGCCGACGTCGATCTGGAGCGCCTCTCGCGCGAGCGGATGCGCCAGACCAGCTACGCCGCCTCCGCTGCGCGTCACCGCAGCGAGGTCGCCGCGTTCCGCACCGTGCCTGTCCCTCTGAAGCGGCCGGACGACGCCGAGCTGCCGCTGCGGCGCTGGGTCGACCGATTTCCTTACGTGCCCTCCGACCCGCGCAGCCTCGACGCGCGCTGCGAGGAGGTCTACAACATCCAGGTGCAGGCGCTGGCCAAGCGGCTGCAGTCCTCGGGCGTGAAGCAGCTGGTGATCGGCGTCTCGGGCGGGCTGGACTCGACGCACGCGCTGCTGGTCTGCGCCAAGACCATGGACCGGCTCGGCCTGCCGCGCACCAACATCCGCGCCTACACCATGCCCGGTTACGCCACCAGCGGGCGCACGCTCGACCAGGCGCTGCGGCTGATGGAGTCGCTCGGCTGTGCGGCGCAGACCATCGATATCCGCCCGAGCTGCCAGCAGATGCTCGACGACATCGACCACCCCTTCGCCGATGGCGAGCCGCAGTACGACATCACCTTCGAGAACGTGCAGGCCGGCGAGCGCACCAGCCACCTGTTCCGCCTGGCCAACCACCACAGCGCGATGGTGGTTGGCACCGGCGACCTGAGCGAGATGGCGCTGGGCTGGTGCACCTACGGCGTGGGCGACCACATGTCGCACTACAACGTCAACGCCAGCGTGCCCAAGACGCTCATCAAGCACCTCGTGCGCTGGGTGGCGGGCAAGGGCGAGTTCGGGCCGGACTGCAGCCAGACGCTGATCGACGTGGTCGAGACCGAGATCAGCCCGGAACTCGTGCCCGGCAGCGCGGACGGACAGCCGCAGCAGTCGAGCGAGTCGAGCGTCGGCCCCTACGAGCTGCAGGACTTCCACCTCTACTACACACTGCGTTTCGGCTTCGCGCCGTCCAAGGTGGCCTTCCTCGCGCTGCACACCTGGGGCGACGCGCAGGCCGGCCGCTGGCCCGAGGGCATCGGCGCGCACAACGCCTACCCGCTGCCGGAGATCAAGCGCCACCTGCGCACCTTCCTGTGGCGCTTCTTCAAGACCAGCCAGTTCAAGCGCAGCTGCGTGCCGAATGCGCCGAAGGTCGGCTCGGGCGGCTCGCTCTCGCCGCGCGGTGACTGGCGCGCGCCAAGCGATGCAGAAGCCACGGTCTGGTTGGGCGATCTGGACCACGTGCCCGACTGAGCCGGTGCCCGCGGCCACAATGCGCGGTTCCATTCCGTCCCTGGCCCGCCTTGCAGCGGGCCTGCATTCTTCGTTGCACTGGATCCGCATGTCGCCGCGCTCCCTGACCTCCCTTGCTGCCGCCCTGGTGGCCTTGACCGGCTGCGCCCACGGGCCGACCGCGACGGCTCCGGTCGCTGCAGCCTCCGCGTCTGCTCCAGTGGCCGCTGCCAGCAGTCCAGCCAGTGCTGCCAGCGCCCCGGCGGGTGTCGCACCCGCAGCCGGTGCGCCGGCCGCCGCGGCCACGCCCGTCGCCCCCAATCCGCTGCCGCCGTTCGCGCTGGTGACCCGCGACGCACGTCGCTTCGGCGGCATGATCACCGCGTGGCAGAAGGACGAGAAGGTCTGGCTGGAACTGTCGGAGCACGATTTCAACGTGCCCTTTTTCCTGTCGCCCAAGATCGCCAGCGGCATCGGTGAGGGTGGCGTGCTCGGCGGCCTGATGGGCGGACGCACGGGGGCAGGGCGGGCGCAGTGGGTCGAGTTCCGCCGGGTCCACAACCAGGTGCAGCTCATCGCGCGCAACGCGCAGTACGTCGCCAAGGCCGGCACGCCCGAGGCCCGCGCCGTGGCGGCTGCCTTCTCGCCCAGCCTGCTGGGCAGCACGGTGGTCGCCAGCCAGCCGCACCCGGACCGCAAGACCGTGCTGGTCGACGCCAGCGCGCTGTTCATGGGGGACATGCTCGGCATCGGCGCCCAGTTGCAGCGCAGCTTCCGCCAGGGCTACAGCATTGACCAGCGCAACTCGGCGATCACGGCCGTGCGTGCCCAGCCCGATCTGCTGGTCGTGCAGGTGCAGAGCCATTTCGCCACCGCCGCGCTGAGCGAAGGCCAGCCCGGCGCAGCCATCAGCCCGACCGTTCCGAAGACGCTGCCAGATGCGCGCAGCCTGTTCGTGCAGCTGCACTACTCGCTGTCGCGCCTCCCCGAGAAGCCGATGGCGCCACGCGCCGCCGACGCCCGCATCGGCCATTTCCTCTCCACCGTCGACGACTACAGCGACGACACCGCCCGCACCCCGCGCCTGCGCCACATCCACCGCTGGCGCCTGGAGAAGCAGGACCCGGCCGCCGCGCTGTCGTCGCCGGTCAAGCCGATCACCTACTGGATCGACCGCAGCGTGCCCGAGCGCTACCGGGCGCCGATCACCGCCGGCATCCTGGAGTGGAACAAGGCCTTCGAGAAGATTGGCTTCAAGGACGCCATCGTGGTCCAGGTCCAGCCGGACGACGCCACGTTCGACACCCTGGACACCGGCATCGCCTCGATCCGCTGGATGACCAATGCCAGTGCGATGTTCGGCGCGGTCGGCCCAGTGCACGTGGACCCGCGCAGCGGCGAGATCCTCGATGCGGACATCGCCATCGAGAGCCTGAGTTCGCGCGCCATCCGCACGCTGCAGTCGCAGGTGCTGGCGCATCCCGGCGTGGACGACTGGCTGGCGCTGATGCAGGCCCGCGACGCGCAGCGCGAGCGCCCAGCGACCGCCGCAGCCTTCGCCCGGCCCTTCGTACTGAACAACCTTGGCGACCTGTGCCAGCACGCCGACGCGGCGGGCGAACAGCTGAGCTACGCGCTGGACGTGCTGGCGCTGCGCGATGGCGCGGACCCGGCCGGCCCCGAAGCGCGGGCCTTCGTCGAGGCCTACCTCAAGGACGTCACGATGCACGAGGTCGGCCACACGCTGGGCCTGCGCCACAATTTCCGGGCGTCGCACGTCTACAGCGAGGCGCAGCTGTCCGATCCCGAGTTCACGCGCACCCACGCCCTGTCCGGCTCGGTGATGGACTACTCGGCGGTCAATCTGCCGGGGCGCGGCCAGCCGGCGGTCGCGCCCTTCCTGACGACGATCGGGCCGTACGACGACTGGGCCATCGAATACGCCTACCGGACCTTGCCGGCCGGTCAGGAAACCGCTGAACTCGGCCGCATCGCCGGCCGCAGCGGCGAGCCGGAACTGGCCTACGGCAGCGACGAGGACAACCTGTTCGGCATCGACCCCGAGTCGCTGCAGGGGGACCTGGGCAGCAATCCGGTGGCCTTTGCGCGCAAGCGCATCGGCATCGCGCGCGATCTGCTGCGCCGGCTGGAGGCCCGGCCGGTGGCCGAGGCCGACTTCGCCACGCTGCGCCGTGGCGTGTCCTACGCCGTGCGCGACGTGGCGCGGGTCAGCGGCACCCTGCTGCGCCAGATCGGCGGCCTGCGCACGCTGCGCGACGCGCCGGGCACCGGCCGCGATCCGCTGACCCCCGTGCCGGCGGCGCAGCAGCGCGAGGCGTTCGACACCCTGGTGGCCGAGGTGCTGTCGCCGGACAGCCTGACGGTCTCGCCGAGCCTGCAGCGCCGGCTGGCGCCGGACTACCTGGAGCGCGCGGATGCGCTGTTCAGTGGCAGCAGCACCGTGGCGACCGACTTCACGCCGCAGACCCAGCTGTCGGACCTGCAGCGCGGGGTGCTGGCGCAGCTGATGAGCGAGGGCGTGGCCGTGCGCCTGCTCGACAGCGCCGCCAAGGCGAGCGATCCGGCCCAGAGCCTGACGCTGGCCGAGCTGAACCGGCGCCTCGACGCCGAGGTCTGGGCCGATCTGGCGCCGGGTCACGGCGACATTCCGGCGATGCGCCGGGCGCTCCAGCGCGAGCACACGACCCGCCTGATCGGCCTGCTGATGCAGCCCGCACAGGTCGGTCGCGTGGAATTGCGCACGCTCCTGCGGCGCCGTGTAGAGGATCTGCTCGCAAGGTTACGTTCGGTACGTTATCGTTCCGACTGGTCTGCAGAGACTGCCGCGCACCTGCAGGACAGCATCGACATGCTGCGCGAGGCACTGCAGGCCAGGGTGGTACGACCGAATGTGTGAAGGACGTGTCGTTCGAGGGGTGGCCGGTGGCACGGCCAACCTTGAATCGCGGGCCCCCGGAACCTTCGAATGAAGGTCCGTTTTTGCAACATTCGGCGCCCAGGCGCACGTTCAGGGCCGGATTGCGGGATCCGGCTCCCCTGCTCGCAGGCACGTCATGCAGGCTCTTGCATTTCGACGTCTGTGTGACGAGACGTGATGTATTTCGCAAAACGTAGACCTTGAACAGAATCGGGGCATCGACCAGACCGGAGCCCGTCCCCGATGTTTTCTCTCCACCACACCCGTCGCCTGCTTGCCGATCTGACTGTTGGCACCCGACTGGGCATGGGCTTTGGCGCCCTGATCGCCCTGATGCTGGTGCTGACGCTGTTTGGCGTCTATGCACTGCAGGACAACACCGTGCACGTCGCGCAGCTCGGCACCGTGTCCGCCGCGCAGATCGCCCAGCTCCAGGCGCAGCAGCAGGAGTGGATCGTGCTGCTCGGCTCGCTCGGTGCGCTGGCGCTGCTGGGCGGCTCGCTGATTGCCTGGACGCTGGTCGACAGCGTGAAGTGGCCGCTGGACCGCGCCGTGGACATGGCCGAGCGCCTGGCCGACGGCGAGGACCACCACCCGGCCGACGCGCACCAGCAGGACGAGTTCGGCCACCTGCTGCGCGCGATGACGGACATCCGCCGCCGGCTGCATGCCGCGACGCAGGAAGCCGCGCAGGTCACCGCCCAGGCGGTGCCGGCCCAGGCGGTCGCTGCAGTGGACGAGGGCGGGCTGGTCGTGGCCACGACCGCCGCACTGTCCGACGTCGATCAGCCGCTGCAGGTGTCGGTGCGCACGGCGCAGGAAATGCTCAGTGTCGCGGTGACCGCGGCGCAGCGGGGCGGCGAGGTCGTCTCGCAGGTCGTGGCCAACATGGACGACATCCGTGCGGCCAGCCGCGAGATCTTCGAGATCATCGGCAAGATCGACAACATCGCCTTCCAGACCAATCTGCTGGCGCTGCACGCGGCGGTGGAAGCGGCCCAGGCGGGCGAGAAGGGCAAGGGATTCGCCCAGGTGGCGGGCGAGGTGCGTGCGCTGGCGGTGCGGGCGGCCAACGCGGCCAAGGAGATCAAGACGCTGGTGCATGCCTCGGCGGAGAAGGTCGAGTTCGGCGGCCAGCTGGCGCGCGACGCCGACCTGACGATGGACGCCATCGTTGTCTCGGTGCAGCGCATGACCGACCTGGTCGAGCAGCGCCGCCAGCATCCGCAGCTCGGCGGCCCGATCGCCGCGCAGCCGGAACAGGACGTGCTGCTGCTGGACCGCCTCAACGCCAGCAACGCCACGATGGTCGCCGAGAGCGCGTCCACCGCCGAGGCCCTGCGCCTGCAGGCCGAGCGGCTGCAGAAGGTGGTCAGCGCCTTCCAGATGCTGCAGCAGACCCAGGAAGCCGCCTGGAACGCCCACCACGCCATCGCCAGCGCCCGCCAGCGGGCCAAGGGCCAGCAGGTCACGCCGATGCCGCCGTTCCCGTCGTCCGACTGGGGCACGCTCGACGAGAACCGCCAGGCCGCTGCCCGCCTGCGCCGCCGCACGGACGACGGTGGTGACGGCAATGGCAGCGGTGGCGACTCGACGACCTACTGAACCGGAACCCGGCCGCCGAACCCGGTGGCGCTCAGACCGGCTCGGTCCGCGCCACCAGCCAGTCCAGCGCGGCACCCGACAGCCGTGGGGCCAAGCGGCGGCGCACCTCGGCGTGGTAGCCGTTCAGCCACTGGCGCTCGTCGTCGCGCAGCAGGCCGTGGTCGAGGCAGCGGGTGTCGATCGGACACAGCGTCAGCGTCTCGAACGCCAGGTACTCGCCAAACTCGTCGGGTTCGCCGACCGAGACATTCAACCCCAGGTTCTCGATGCGGATGCCCCAGCGGCCATCGCGGTACAGCCCCGGCTCGATCGAGGTGATCATGCCCGGCCACATCGCCATCGAGGCGTCTGGCACCGCACGCGAGATGCTCTGCGGCCCTTCATGCACGTTCAGGAAGTAGCCCACGCCGTGCCCCGTGCCGTGGCCGAAATCCAGCCCAGCCTCCCACAGCGGCGCGCGGGCCAGCGTGTCGAGGTGCGGTGACAGCGTGCCAGCGGGGAAGCGGGCGCGCGAGAGGTTGATCGTGCCCTTGAGCACGCGGGTGTAGTCGGCCCGCTGCGCTGCGCTCGGCGTGCCGATCGGCCAGACGCGGGTGATGTCGGTGGTGCCGCCCAGGTACTGCGCGCCGGAGTCGATCAGCAGCAGCCCTTCGGCGACGAGGCCGTCCGGCGTCGAGATCCAGGCGAAGGATTCCGGGGTCGCGCGGTAATGCGGCATCGCGCCATTGGCGTTGAAGCCGGCGATGGTCGGGAAGCTCAGCGAGACGAAGCCCGGCTGGCGCGTCCGCGCTTCCGTCAGGCGCTCGTCGATGGTCAGCTCGCTGATCGCCTCGTGGCCGAGGGCGGCTTCGAACCACGCGTAGAACGCGCACATCGCCGCGCCGTCCACCTCCATCGCCTCGCGCACGAAAGCGGCCTCGGCGGCGGTCTTGCGGCTCTTGGCGAGCGTGCTCGGGTTGATGGACTCGACGACGCGCACCCTCGCCGGCACCGCCTGCCGCAGCCCCAGCGTGATGCGCTTGGGATCGACCAGCAGCGTGGCGCCGTCCGGCAGCCGCGCCAGCGCCGCGCGGGCGTCCGCGTAGTCGGCCAGCACCACGCCGTCCGCGGCCAGCCGCGCCTGCAGGTCCGCATCGATCTTGCCGGCGCCGACAAAGAGCGTCGCGGCCTGGGCGTCGATCAGCAGGTGGGCGAGGAAGACGGGGTTGTAGTCCACGTCGGCGCCGCGCAGGTTGGTGATCCAGGCGATGTCGTCCACGGTGGAGACGAGGTGGTGGCCGGCCCCCGCCCGCGCCATGCCGGCGCGCACGGCGGCGAGCTTCTCGGCGCGTGACACGGCGGCGTGGGGCACGCGGTGTTCAAAGACCGGCGCGGCGGGCAGGCCCGGACGGCCCGGCCAGGCCTCGTCCAGCACATCCAGCTCGGTGCGCAGCACGATGCCACGGACGCTCAGTGCATCGCCGAGTTGCTTGGCCGCTGCCAGCCCCAGCACGGCGGCGTCCACCGCCAGCACATCACCCTGGGCCAGCGTCTGCGCGATCCAGTCGAGGTGGTGGGTCGCGGCGCCGGTCGGGATCTTCACCAGCTCGACCGTGGTGCCGGCCAGCTCCGCCTCGGCCTGCGTCCAGTAGCGGCTGTCGGCGAAGACGGCGGCGCGGGTCGGTGTCACCACCAGCGTGCCCATCGAGCCGGTGAAGCCCGAGAAGCGCACGCGGCCCTGCCAGCGCTCGGGCAGGTATTCCGAGAGGTGCGGATCGGCGGACGGCACCAGCACGGAGGCCAGTCCGTGGTGCTGCAGGCGGGTGCGCAGCAGCGCCAGTCGTTCGGGAACGGGGGAGGTGTTGGCGTGCGTCATGGCGGTGTTGGGGGTCAGGTCGGAGAAGTCACGGGCACATCGGGTGTTCCGTCGAGCCGCTGGCGCACCAGCGTGATGTGGCTGCGCAGCGAGTACAGCTCGTCCGCATAGGACAGCGGCACCGGCAGGCGCTCGACATGTTCCTCGATCCCGTCCAGATCCTGGCGGAGCAGGGTGGCGCTGCGCGTGCCATCGGTGATGTGCTGCTCGATCTCGCGCAGGCTGCCGTACCAGCGGAAGATGCGCGAGCGGATGCGGAAGTTGTAAAGCGGCGGCACCACCCTGGAGAGCGGAATCAGCACCGCGATGATCGACACCAGCACCACCCACATCCGGTCCACCAGATTGGCCATCCAGAAGCTGACATGGCGCTGCAGCACCGGCTCGCCGGTGGCGTAGAAGCGCTGGGCCTCGGGTGCCAGCGGGTAGTCGCCGCCCACGCCCTTGGGGAACTCGCCCTTGGACTGGAACCAGTTAGGCTCGCCGTGGATCTTGCGCGCGGCCTGCACCAGCAATTGCTGCAAGGCCGGATGGGTGTCGTTGCGCACCACCAGCATCGCGGTGGCCGCGACCAGCCGCACGTCCTGCGCCGGCAGGTCCTTGGCCAGATCGACCACCCCGCGCGGCAGCCCGACCGGCGACACCTGCGGCACGCGCCGCGCATAGGCCTCGGCCTGCGCGAAGTCGAGCAGCCGGATGCCGGGCGTGATCAGCAGCATCCGCACGATCGGCGATTCGGGCGCCGAGACCATCGCCATCGCGTCGATCTCGCCGGCCAGCAGCGCGACGACCGCCGGTGTGGTTGCCAGCCGGGTCAGCGGCATGGAGGCGGTGTCCAGCCCGTTCGCGTCCAGCAGGCGGCGCATCAGGTTGGTCACGCCGCTGCCGTCCTGCCCGACGTTCAGGCGCCAGCCGGCCATCTGCGACAGGCTGTCGAGCGTTTCGCGGCCGAGCTTGGCCTTGGAGAAGTCCTCGCGGTAGAACACCCAGACCGGCTCGCGGAACAGGCTGCCCAGGCTCAGCAACGGGTCGTCCGGGGCCTCGTCGCCGAGCCGGACCTCGTCGGAGCCGCCCTGCACGAAGGCGGCGTCCACGTCGCCGCTTTTCAGCAGCTGCAGGTTTTCCAGCGAGCCCTGCGTCGGCTTGAGAACGACCTCGATGCCGTACTTGCCCAGGGCCTGCTGGTAGCGCGCGCCGAACTCGGCGTAGGCGCCTTGCGCGGTGCCCGTGGCCAGCACCATGCGGCGTGGCGGGTTCGGGTTGAGCATGACGTAGGCCACCCACACCAGCCCGACCGCCAGCAACAGCACCGGCCCGCCGGTGATCAGCATTTCCTTCAGCGAGATGAGGGCGGAGCGCACGCGCAGCAGTGCGGTGCCGGTGTGGCGCATCAGGGGGCGGGTGAGGGTGCTCATGGGGTCACATCGTCGCGGATTGGCGGCTGCGCCACCAGAGTTCGGCGCTGAACAGCGCGCAGGCCGCCCAGATGATGACAAACCCTTGCGCCCGTGCGCCGGCAAAGGGCTCGTGGAACAGCCAGACACCGAGCGCGAGCTGGATGGTCGGCCCGATGTACTGCAGCATGCCCAGCAGGCTCAGCGGAATGCGCCGCGCGCCGCCAGCGAACAGCAGCAGCGGCACGGCGGTGAGCGGCCCGGCGGCCATCAGCAGCCATTGCAGGTCGAAGGGGGCACCCGGAAAGACCGATTGGCCATTGGCCACCGCCCAGCCGAGGCCGGCCAGCGCCAGCGGGCCGAGCAGCAGGGTCTCCAGCGTCAGCCCTTCGAGCGCGCCGAGCGTGGCGGTCTTGCGCAGCAGGCCGTAGGACGAGAAGCTGGCGGCCAGGATGAGCGCGATCCACGGCGGCGTGCCCTGTGCCCAGGTGAGCCAGGCGACGCCGGCCGCCGCCGTGGCCACCGCGCCCCACTGCGCCGGGCGCAGCCGCTCCTTCAGCACCAGCCAGCCGGTCAGCACATTGACCAGCGGGGTGATGAAGTACCCCAGGCTGGCGTCCACCACCCGGTCGTGGCTGACGGCCCAGATGTAGACGTACCAGTTGGTGCCGATCAGCGCGGACGAGGCGAGGAACAGCCCGACCACGCGGGGGTTGCGCAGCGCCGGGCCGAGCCAGCCCCAGTGCCGCCGCGCGGTGAGCACGCCGAGCAGGAACAGCAGGGACCAGACCACGCGGTGCGCCAGCACTTCGAGTGCGGCCACACCATGCAGGAGCCGGAAATACAGCGGAAACAGCCCCCAGATCACATAGGCCAGCGCGGCCTGCAGGATGCCATGGCGCATCAGATGGGACCGGGCGTCCGCCAGCGGACAGGAAACGATTGGACAGAGGGCATGGGTGCAAGGATACCTGCGCGCTGCATGCCGGCCCGTCACCGGCGGACACCGTCCAGCGGTGACAAAATGCAAGGAAACGGCCAGTGACGGGACGCACCATGATGAAGAGCGGGAACAACGGCGACAAGGCGAGGAACGGCGAGCGGGGGCACCGGCGGCGGCTGGCTGGCTGTCTGTTGCTGGCGCTGGCCTGTCCGTTGACGGCCTGCGGACGCGAGGAGTCGGCCGTTCCGCGGCCCGTCGCCGCCCGGGGCACGCTGCTGCCGGATGAACAGGCCGTGGTGACGCTGTTCGAGCAGTCGGCGCCCTCGGTGGCCTACATCACGACGGAAACCGTGCAGCGCGGCACCTTCGGCGGCGCGGAGGTCAGTCAGGGCGCGGGCTCGGGCTTCGTCTGGGACAGCGTCGGGCATGTCGTGACCAACTTCCACGTGGTCAAGGACGCGCGCAAGGTCTTCGTCCGGCTGGACGCCGGCAAGCCGATCGAGGCCGAGCCGGTCGGCGGTGCGCCCGAATACGACCTGGTGGTGCTGCGGCTGAAGACGGTGCCGAAAAACCTGCGCCCGGTGCCGGTGGGCAGCTCGCGCGACCTGCGCATCGGCCAGACGGTCTACGCCATCGGCAATCCCTTCGGGCTGCAGCGCACGCTGACCAAGGGCCTGGTCAGCGCGCTGGACCGGGAACTGCCGACGGCGAATTTCCGCGAAGTCGCGGGCGTGATCCAGACCGACGCGGCGATCAACCCCGGCAACTCGGGCGGCCCGCTGCTGGACAGCGCAGGCAGGCTGATCGGCGTGAATTCGGCGATCCGCTCGACCAGTGGCTCGTCGTCGGGCATCGGCTTCGCGATTCCGGTCGATCTGGTGAACCGGGTGGTGCCCTCGCTGATCAACCGCGGCCACGCGCCCTTGCCGGGCATCGGGGTGACGCCGATCTCGCCGGACCAGGTGGCGCGGGCGGGGATCACGGGGGTGGTGCTCGCGGCAGTCGGACGCGGCACGCCCGCCGCGTCGGCCGGTCTGGTGCCCTACAACCCGCAGACGGGCGATCTCGGCGACGTCATCGTCGGGGTCAATGGCAAGCCGGTGGAGACGCTGTCGACCTTCGTCGGCGAGCTGGAGCGGGCGGGGATCGACTCCACGGTGGAGCTGACCGTGCGGCGCAGCGAGAAGGAACGCAAGGTGCGGGTCAAGGTGATCGACCTGCGGGCCTGATCAGGACTTGTTCAGCTCGACCAGCCCCGACCGCCAGGAAATCCAGGCCAAATAGAACAGCCGGTGCGCCTTGCACAGCAGCATGGGGTCCTTCCGCATGCCCTGGGTCGTCCGGGTGGTCACGGGCCGTTCCGGCACCGGTTTTTCGTACATGAAAAACGACAGCCCCATGGACTTGTAAGACGAGGCACCGACACGCCGGTAGGCCGCCTGTTCGTAGAACGCGAGGGCCGGCGTGTTGTCGGTGAGGCACTGCAGTGCGACTTTGCGGAAGCCGATCTCGGTGGCCAGTTGTTCGCAGAACCCCAGCATCTCGCCGGCAATGCCCTGGCCGCGAAGCTCCGAGTCCACGGCGATCATGTTCAGCCAGAGCGCGCCCTCCGCGGGGCGCGGCTGCACGTGGATGAACGCCGCGATGCGGCCCTGGCGCCTCGCCACGTAGAACCCCGGTCGTTCATAGCACAGCCAGTACCGCAGCGAAGACTCCGAGATCAGGTGCCTGAAATTGTCGGACACCAGCTGGTGCACCGCGCGGAAGTCCTGGAGGCGGCATGGGCGGATCGACATGTTGACCTCATTGGAACGAATTGGTATCAATTCATCAGTCGCAGTGTCTCCGGATGCCGCTGCATGTACACCCGCACATACGAGCAGCTGGGCCGGACCTTCAGCCCTTCCGCCGCAGCCCACGCCAGCGCCTCGGCCACCAGCGCCGCGGCGATGCCCCGGCCTTCGAGCGCCCGTGGGACGCCGGTGTGGTTGAGGTCCACCACGCCGGGGCTGCGTCGGTAGCTGGCGACGCAGAGCTGGCCGTCCACGGTGGCCTCGAAGCGCGAGGCCGCTTCGTTGTGGGTGACGGGGAAGGTGGCTGCGGTCATGTAGTCAGCGCTCTGAAGCGGTCCAGGGAATGTCGATCACCGGAGGAACCCGGCTGTCGGTGTCGCGCGGCACGACGCCCGCGCGGTCGATCGCGTCCAGCACGGCCTGGTCCCAGTCGGCCTGGCCGCTGGACTTGATCAGCTCGCGCGACAGGATGGTGCCGTCCGGCGCCACGCGCAGGCGCACTACCGCCGGGATCGAGCCAATGTTGCGGCCGGTGTAGACCAGCTTGGGCTTGAAGTAGGCGCGCAGGCGGCCGGCATAGCCCGCGGACGGGCCGGAGGACTGCGCGGCGTTGCCCCCACCGCTGCCGGTGCCCGGCGTGGCGCGGGACGAGGTCGGCGGCGCGGCGTCATCGCTGCCTTCGCCGAGCTGTTTCTGCAGGCGCTTGAGGTTGTCCTCGCGGGCCTTGGCGGTCTTCTCCTGCTGCGCGGCGGCTTTGGCTTTTTCGGCGGCTGCGGCCTTGTCGGCTTCCTTGGCGGCGGCCTTTTCAGCGGCTTTCTCTGCAGCTTTCTCTGCCGCCTTGCGGTCGGCTTCCTTCTGCTCGGCCTTCTCCCGCTCGCGTTCCTTTTCTTTCTCTTTTTCCTTCAGCTTGTCCTTGGCCGCCTTGTCGGCTTTGGCCGCTTTTTCGGCTTTCTCCGCCTTGTCCTGTCTGGCCTGTTCGAGCTTCGCCAGCTTCTCGGCCTCTTCGGCTTCGCGGCGGCGCTTGTCGGCCTTCTCGCGGGCGATGTCGGCCTCGCGCGGGGCGGGCGGCGGGGGAGGTTCGGCCGCTTTCGGCGCAGGGGCTGGCGGTGGGGGCGGCGGTGGCGGTTTGACGACCGGTGCCGGTGGCTCGGGCGCCGGTGGCGGAGGGACGGGCTCTGCCTTGACCCGCGGGGCAGGCGCGGGCGGCGGCGCCGCGGGGGCCGCCTGCTGCGGCACGGCCGACCACAGCTCGGCGCTGACCGTGGCGATCTCCTCGCGCTTCCACGCCACGCCGAAGGCCAGCGCGGCGATCAGCCCGGCGTGCGCCAGCAGCGCCACCGTGGTGCCGATGCGCAGGCTGTCCGCCGAGGGCGGGTGGCGGATCGGGTCGCGCAGGTGGTCCGGCGGTGGCGGTGGAGGTGACATCGGCCGGGCCATCGTCGCTCAGGCTCCGGTGGTGCGCACAGCCAGTCCCACGCGGGCGATGCCGGCCTTCTGCAGCGTGTCCATCACCTTGACGACGGCTTCATACTTCACACCCTTGTCGGCGGAGATGATGACCGGCGTCTGCGCGGCGTTGGCCCCATCGCCCTGCAGCGCCTTGATGCGCTTGGCCAGCTGCGGCAGCGCGATGCGCTCGCCCTCGGCGTCCGGGTTGCCAGCGTCGGCCTTGCCATCGACCTTGATGCGCAGCAGCTCGCCCGCATCGAGCTGCACCTCGACGATGCGGTCCGGCTGGCGCTGGGCCTTGCCGACGGTGGGCAGGTCGATCACGCCCGGTGTCATCAGCGGCGCGCTCACCATGAAGATGATCAGCAGCACCAGCATCACGTCGATGAACGGGACCATGTTGATCTCGTTGATGGTGCGGCGGCGGCCCGAGCCGCGGCTGCTCACGGCCGGCATGTCAGAGGCGGCCCGGTGCGGAGACCGGGGCAGCGGCAGCGGCGGCGCCGACCGACTGGTTGGCGTTGCGGGCCAGGATGTTGGAGAACTCTTCCATGAAGTTGTCCTGCTGCATCGCGATGCGGTCGATGTCGCGCGCGAAGCGGTTGTAGGCGATCACGGCCGGGATGGCGGCGAACAGGCCGATCGCGGTGGCCACCAGCGCCTCGGCGATGCCGGGGGCCACGGTGGACAGCGAGACCTGCTGCAGGTTCGCTAGTCCCGTGAAGGCATGCATGATCCCCCAGACCGTGCCGAACAGGCCAACGTAGGGCGATACCGAGCCGACGGTGGCGAGGAACGACAGGTGCGACTCGACGACGTCCAGCTCGCGCTGGCAGCTGGCGCGCATGGCACGGCGCGCACCGTCGAGCAGCGCGCCGCCGTCGCTGACCTTGCGCTCGCGCAGTTTCAGGAACTCGCGCATCCCGGCGGTGAAGATGCGCTCCATCGGCGCGGCGTGCTGGGCGTTGCGCTCGCTCTGCTGGTAGAGGTCGTTGACGTGGCGGCCGGACCAGAAGTCGCGCTCGAACTGGTCGTTGCCCTGGCGGACCTTCTTCAGCCCGACGATCTTGCCGAAGATCACCGCCCAGCTGGCCAGCGAAACGGTCAGCAGAATGGCCATCACGAGTTGCACCACCACGCTGGCGTGGAGGATCAGTTGCAGGATATTCAGGTCCTGGTTCATGCGGTTCCGATGGAGGCGAGGAGGTTGGAGGGAATGCGGCGCGGCCGCAGCGTCTGGGCGTCCACGCAGCCGATGCGGATGCGGCCCTCGGCCAGCACCTCGCCGCCGCGCAGCGCCTGCTGGTCGAGCGTCAGACTGGCCTTGCCCGACTCGGCCAGCCGCACGGTGACGACGACCTCGTCGTCCAGGCGCGCCGGGCGCAGATAGCGCACCGCCGTTTCGCTGACGACGAACTGCAGGCCTTCGTCGCGCCGCAGGACTTCCTGCGAGACACCCAGACTGCGGAGCCACTCGGTGCGGCCGCGCTCGAAGAACTTCAGGTAGTTGGCGTAAAAAACCACCCCGCCGGCGTCGGTGTCTTCCCAGTAGATGCGCAGGGGCCAGTGGAAGCTCGGGGGCGCGTCGGCCATGTCGGTCTCGGTGCTCAGGTGTTCAGCCACAGCATCGCCACCACCAGCAGGAGCAGCACGAGCACGGCAGCGAGCAGGGTGCTCAGGACCCAGCTGGGCCGCTCCAGGGTCGTGTCCGGCGGGTCGGGCATGGGTGCCGGGGCGATTGGTGGCGGTGGCTCTGTGCTCAGCAGCAGGGGTGCGACGGTCGATGGCGACTCGGTGAGCGCGCCGGGCGTGGCCTGCGTCGCCAGCCAGGCGCGCAACTCGCGGGCCACCGTGCCGGCGGTGCGCTGGCGCTGCACGGGGTCGATGCTGATGGCCTGCAAGGCGATGGCGGCGAGTGCGGTGGGCACCTCGGGGTTGTACTCGCGGGGTGGCCGCGGGCGGGCGGCGCGCACGGCGGCGCGGATCTCCGCCAGCGAAGTGCCGCCGTAGGGGCGATGACCAGTGAGCAGCTCGTACAGCACGACGCCCAGCGAGTACACGTCCGTGCGCGGATCGCATTCGAGGCCGTCGAACTGCTCGGGGGCGGCGTAGAAGGGCGAGCCCAGCGCCGGCCCGCCCACGGGGTCGGTCTGGTGCAGCAGCTGGGCGATGCCGAAGTCGAGCACCACCGGCCGCGTGCGTCCGACCATGAAGATGTTGGCGGGCTTGATGTCGCGGTGGACCACGCCCTTGCCGTGTGCGTAGCTCAGCGCGTCGGCCACCCGGCGCACGATCAGCGCCGCCTGCTCGGCCGTGGGGCGCCAACCTCCGCGCAGCATCTGCGACAGGTCCTTGCCCCGCAGCAGCTCCATCGCGATGTAGGCGCCGTCCGGGCTGACGCCCGCGTCATGCACCGTCACGATGTGGGCGTGGCTGAGGCGGGCGGCGGCGCGGGCCTCGTCGAGCACGCGCTCGGTGAGGTGCTTGCGCTCGTGTTCCGGCACCGCCAGCGGCAGGGTCTTGACGGCCACGCGACGGGCCAGCACGGTGTCGTAGGCGGCCCAGACCGTGCCCAGCCCGCCCGCGCCCAGCGGCCGCTCCAGCACGTAGCGGCCCATCTGGCCGCTGTAGGCGGGGGTGTCTTCGTCCTCGGCCAGCAGTGGCAGCGGCGAGGGCACGGTGTCCGGCGCCAGACCGGTCGGGTCGGTGCCGAGCAACTGGGTGGATTCGGTGGGCGCCGCGCTCCGCCGCCGCGGTGGCAGCCCGAGGGCCTCGCCGATCTGTTGCTCGAAGGGGATGCTGTCCGGCGGCAAGGCGTCCTCGCCGGCATCGGACAGGCTGCCAGGATTGGTGGGCAACCAGAGGCCGGACACGGTATCGGGCGAGAACGCGTCCGGGGCGTCAGGACGGGTGTCGTCGGGCGTGTGGATCGTCGGGGGCATCAGGCGGGTCATGGGCGGGGACGCTGGGCAGGCCCGGAGGTCGTCAGCGCCCCAGCTCGCGTTGCAGGCGCCGCACGGCCTCGTGCAGATCGCCCATCGAACTGGCAAAGGACAGGCGGGCGTAGCGGCCCGTCTCGGCGTGGCCGAAGTCGCGGCCCGGCGTCAGCGCGACGTGGGCGCGCTCCATCATGTCGAAGCAGAACTGCCAGCTGTCGGGCGCGTGGGTGGTCACGTCGAACCAGACGTAGAACGCCCCGTCCGGCTGCACCGGCACCGTCAGGCCGAGTGCGTTCAGCGCGGGCACGATGTAGTCGCGGCGGGCTTTCATCGTGGCGCGGCGCTCCTCGCACACGGCCAGCGTTTCGGGCGTGAAACAGGCCAGCGCCGCCTGCTGCGCGATGGTGGAGGCGCAGATGTAGAGGTTCTGCGCCAGCTTTTCGACCGGCGCCACCAGGGCTTCGGGCAGCACCAGCCAGCCCAGGCGCCAGCCCGTCATGCCGAAGTACTTGGAGAAGCTGTTGACGACCAGCACGTCCTCGCCCAGCGCGAGCGCGGTCTGCGCATCGGCGTCGTAGCTCAGGCCGAGGTAGATCTCGTCGACGATGGTGATGCCGCCGCGGGCGCGCACGACCTCGACGATGCCGGCCAGCGTCTCGGCGGGCACCGAGGTGCCGGTCGGATTCGACGGCGAGGCCAGCATCACGCCGCGCGTGGCCGGTCCCCAGGCGTCGGCGACCGAGGTGGCGTCGAGCTGGAAACGCTGGGCCGGTGTGGTGGGCAGCAGCCGCGCCGCGCCGCCCGACGCCGTCACGAAATGGCGGTTGCAGGGGTAGCACGGGTCGGGCATCAGGAATTCGTCGCCCGGCTCGACCAGCGCGGTGCACAGCAGCTGCAGCGCGGCCGAGGCCCCTGCGGTCACCACGATGCGGCCGGGGTCGATGTCCACGCCCCAGCGGCTGGCGTACCAGCCCGACAGCGCCTTGCGCAGCGCGGGCAGGCCGACGGCGTGGGTGTACTGCGTGCGGCCGGCGTCCAGGCAGGCCTGCGCGGCCGCGACCACCGCGGCTGGCGCCGTTTCGTCCGGCTCGCCGATGTTCAGGTAGAGCATCCGCTCGCCGCCCTGCGCGGGATCACAGGCCGCGGTGCGGGCGATGGCGTCCGCCGCCTTGGCGCACTCCATCACCCAGAATGGCTCGATGCCGGCCACGCGTTGGGCCAGGCGCAGCGGATCGGGCGTCGACGCGGGACGCACGCTCATTCGCCGCGGGGGGCCGAGCGGGCTAGGCGCTGCGCGGCCACTTCGACCGGACGCAGGTCAACCGCGGCCTTGTCCAGCACGCCGTTGACGTACTTGTGGCCATCCGTGCCACCGAAGGACTTGGCCAGCTCGACCGCCTCGTTGATGGCGACGCGGTAGGGCACGTCCACGCAGTGCTGCAGCTCGTACAGGCCGATCAGCAGCACGCCGTGCTCGATCGGCGACAGCTCGGCGATCGGGCGGTCCAGGTGCGGCGTCAGCAGGCCGTCGAGCGCGGGGGCCTGTTCGATGCAGCCTTGCAGCAGGGCGTCGAACATGGCGCTGTCGCACTTGCTGAACTCGTCCTGCTCGCGCATGTGGGAGCGCACGACGCTGGTCTCGGCGCGGCTGATCTGCCACTCGTAGAGACCCTGCAGCGCCAGTTCACGGGAACGGCGGCGGGCGGATTTGGGACGTGCAGCCCCCGGGCCGGTGGTGCCGCCGCGGGGTTTAGGGGTCGGGTTCAAGTCAGGTCTTCCAGCAAATTGGCCATTTCGACGGCGACGCGGGCAGCGTCGCGGCCTTTCTCTTCGGTGCGTGCCCAGGCCTGGGCTTCGTTCTCGACCGTGAGGATGGCGTTGGCGATCGGCACGCCGTGGTCGAGCGACACGCGGGTGACCGCCGCACCGCTCTCGTTGGCCACCAGCTCGAAGTGGTAGGTCTCGCCGCGGATGATGCAGCCCAGGGCGATCAGCGCGTCGTGGTCGTCCGAGTCGGCGAGGGCCTGCAGGGCGATGGCCACTTCCAGCGCGCCGGGCACGCCGACGTGGCGGATGTGCTTGCGCTGCACGCCGAGCAGCACCAGCTCGTTCACGCAGTGCTCCGCGAGCGCGTCGGTGATGGCCGCATTGAAGCGGGCCTGGACGATCGCCACCCGCAGGTCGCTGCCGTCGAGGCGGGGGGCCGAGCCCTTGTCTGCGCCTTGCATGGTCGGTTCCTTGGGTTGGAGGTTGGAGTTCAGATGGCCACGGGCATGAAGCCGGTGACTTCGAGGCCGTAGCCGACCATGCTGGGCATGCGGCGCTGGTTGCTGAGCAGCTTCATGCGGCGGATGCCGAGGTCGCGCAGGATCTGGGCACCGACGCCGTAGGTGCGCAGGTCCATCGTCGTGCGCGGCGGCTCGCCGGTGGGGGGCAGGGCCACGCCGAGCAAGGCCTGCGCGTCCTGCGCCACGTTCAGCAGCACGGCCACACCGCGGCCGGACTCCTGCAGCGTGGTCAGCGCCTGCGGCAGTGACCAGGAATGGCGGGCGCGGCCGATGTCGAGCAGGTCCATCACCGACAGCGGCTCGTGCACGCGCACCAGCACCTCGTCCTCGTCGGTCCAGCTGCCCGCGCTCAGGGCGAGGTGGACCTGGCCGGTGCGGTCGCGGTAGACGCGGCTGTCGAAGGCGCCCCAGGGGGTCGTCAGGCGGTCCTGGTGCAGGCACTCGATCAGCGACTCGTTGCCGCTGCGGTAGGTGATCAGGTCGGCGATGGTGCCGATCTTGATGTTGTGCTCGCGGGCGAATTCCTGCAGGTCCGGCAGGCGCGCCATCGTGCCGTCGTCCTTCATGATCTCGCAGATCACGGCGGACGGCGACAGCCCCGCCATGCGGGCCAGATCGCAGCCGGCTTCGGTGTGGCCGGCGCGCATGAGCACGCCGCCGTCCTGCGCCTGCAGCGGGAAGATGTGGCCCGGCTGCACCAGATCACGCGCCACCGAGTCCCGCGCGACCGCGACCTGCACGGTGCGGGCGCGGTCGGCGGCGGAGATGCCGGTGGTCACGCCGGTGGCGGCCTCGATCGAGACGGTGAACGCGGTGCTGTGCTTGGTGCCGTTGCGCGCCGCCATGGGCGGCAGTTGCAGGTACTCGCAGCGCTCGCGGGTGAGGGTCAGACAGATCAGTCCACGGCCGTAACGGGCCATGAAATTGATCGCTTCGGGGGTGACCAGATCGGAGGCAAAGACCAGATCGCCTTCGTTTTCCCGGTCTTCTTCGTCGACCAGGATGATCATGCGACCGGCCGCCAGCTCGGCGACCAGCTCGGGAATGGGTGAAATCGGCATCCCGCGATTGTAGGCGGCTCAGGCGGGAGAGCCGAACCCCGTTGCAGATCGTGCCATCAGTCGCACGTCGCCACCGACGCGGGTGAGGTCGGTGAACACCAGCGGCGTGGTGTCGGCCAGCGTGGCCAGCGGGCCGAAGGCGGCCATGTCGCGGCCGGCGCCGATCAGCTTGGGGGCGAGGTAGACGAGGTATTCGTCGACCAGCCCGGCCCGCACGAAGCTGCCGTTGAGGTGCTGGCCGGCCTCGATGTGCAGCTCGTTCACGCCGCGCTGCGCCAGCGCTTGCAGCACCGCCGGCAGGTCGATCCAGCCATTGCTGTCGGTCAGCACCGGCGCCAGGGTCACGTTCGAGCGCGCGAGCGCCGAGGCCCGCGTGCTGTTCAGCGCCGACGCCGCGCAGTACACCAGGGCCTCCCCGGGCGCTTCCAGCAGCCGGGCCGTCGGCGGGGTGTCGAGCCGCGCGTCGAGCACCACCCGCAGCGGCTGGTGGGCGGTCGGCACGAGCCGCACGTCGAGCCGCGGATCGTCCTCGCGCACCGTGCCGATGCCGGTCAGCACGGCGCCCGCGCGGCGGCGCCAGGCGTGGCCGTCCTTGCGGGCCTCCGGGCCGGTGATCCACTGGCTGGTGCCGTCGGGCAGGGCGGTGCGGCCGTCCAGGCTGGCGGCCACCTTCAGCCGCACCCAGGGCCGCCCGCGCAGCATGCGCGAGAAGAAGCCGATGTTGAGTTCGCGAGACGCGTCGGCCATCAGCCCGTGCGCCACCTGGATGCCGGCGGCCTGCAGGCGCGCCAGCCCCTGTCCGGCGACCAGCGGATTCGGGTCCAGCACGGCGGCGACCACCCGGCCCACACCCGCGGCCACCAGCGCGTCGGCGCAGGGCGGCGTGCGGCCGTGGTGCGCGCAGGGCTCCAGCGTGACGTGCACGGTCGCGCCGCGCACATCGTGGCCATCGGCCTGGGCGGCGCGCAGCGCCATGACCTCGGCATGCGGACCGCCCGCCTGCTGGGTGTGGCCGGCGCCGAGGATGCGGCCCCGCCCGTCGCTGATCACGCAGCCCACCCGCGGGTTGGGATCGGTCAGCCCGATGCCCAGCGCGGCCCAGGTCAGCGCCTGGGCCATCGCCACCTGGTCGTGGGCCGTGAAGGAGGAGGTCGGTGTGTCGCTCATGGCGTGATTGTCTGCGCTGGCGCCCCGCCTTCCTTCATGGTTGATGGGCCAGCGTGCTGTCGTCCACCGGATTGCCCGTGGCGAACGCACCGAAGGGGCCGGCGTCGAGCGGGCAGCGGGCCGCCGCCCGGATCACCAGGAAGTTCTGGTTGCCCAGCGCCGTGGTCACGACGCTGTAGCTGGCGGGGTGTTCGGGGTTGTCGATGCGGCCGTTGCCATCGTGGTCGGCGCTGTAGCGGCAGATGCGATAGCGCCCGGTGTTGCCCCCCGTCGCGCTGACCAGCAGCCAGTCCTGCGGCACCAGATCGAGCCGGCCGGACCAGCGGGGTGTGCCGCCCGATGCCGGAGGGACGGGCTGGACGACGCAGTGGTACGCGATCGAGGTCCGGAGCGGGTTGGCGGGGGTGGAGCTGGTCGGCCCGTCCTGCGCACACTCCCAGGCCGGGCTGGGGTGGCCGGTCGTGGTGAGCGTCAGCCGCAGGCCGGTGGCCATGGCCGGGCTGGAGGGCTGTTCGGCGTCGGTGCTGGTGAGGCTGTCGCGGTCGGTGGCGAAGCGGATGTGCCCGCTGAGCAGCAGGCCGCTGAGCGCCCGGCAGTTGCCGAGGCTGGCCGCGTCCAGCACGGACGCTGGCACGCCGACCGCGCTGTCGCAGCGGCCGTTGACCTCGCCGGAGCGGCTGTCGAACAGCCAGACCAGCGCCTCGTCGGTGCGGGGCTTGAAGGCATGGCGGCCATCGCCGAGATCGCGCGCCGCGGCGGGGATGCGCAGCGAGCGTTCCGGCGTCCCTGGCCCGGTGTTGCCCAAGGGCAGCGTGCGGTTCAGCAGCGTGGCGGCGCCCAGTGCAGGATCGAGTGCGGTGAGCGCCGTGCCCAGCGTCACGGTGTGGGCGAGGGCCTGTCGATCCTCCCAGCGCACGGTGGTGGTGATGGTGCGCAGATGCCCGGCGGCATCCGTGTGCACGCTGCGCTGCAAGGTGTAGGCGGTCGGCGTGGCCGTGATGACCGGTGCGGGGCCGGTCGCGGCGATGTCGGCCGGCCCGCTCCAGCGCAGTTGCTCCAGATCCTGCGCCGCGTGGCGGACGGCTTCGCTGCGCTGGCGGGAGAGGTCGGTGGTGCGGCGCAGTTCGAGGTGCAGTTGCAGCAGGGACGCCGTGCCCAGACCGAGCAGGGCCACGGCCACCAGCAGCTCGATCAGTGCCAGGCCGGCTCGGGTGTGTCCCTGCCTCATCGGGTGTGCGGATCGAACCAGCTGCCGGGCACAGGAACCAGCGCGCCGCCCAGTGCCATGGCACGCGCCAGCACGGCGGCATCCCGCACCACGTCGATCGGCCCGCGCAGCACGGTGCTGCCCAGACTGACGAGCCCGCCGCGGAGCAGGCTGCGCGGACTTGCCGCCACCTGCACATCGACGCGATCGGCCACGACCAGCCCTTGCACGGCCGCGTCCGGACCGATCCGCAGCGTGCCGCGCACGACCAGCAGCAGCGGTGCCTCGGCCGTGCCCCAGCGGCCATTCGCCAGCGTCAGATCGCCGTCCAGCCAGAGCGCCCGCGCCCCCTGCGCCCAGGCCGTGTCCAGCGCGCTACCGGCGCAACCGCCCGCGCAGGCGAGGACTTGCCACGACGGCAGCGCCTTCAGTGCGGCGACGTCCAGCCCGAACAGGCGCCGCCAGAGCGCGTCGCTGCCCGCAGCGAGCGGCGGGTCGTCCGCGACCAGTCCGGCCGCCGCGGGCTGCCCGGCAGGGCCGAACACCTTGGCCGGTGCCTGCACGGTGACCGTGCTGCCACTGTCGATGGCGACGCCCCCGCTGGCATGGTCGGTGTTGAGGACACCGGCCCCGTCCGCGATCGTGACTGAGCCAACGCCCGTCAGTGCAGCCAGCGGCGCCTGCACCACCTGCCCGAGTGCGGCCAGTGTGGTGCTGACGCGGTAGCGGGCGTCGGGTTCGGTTGCGCCGGCGTCGCCACAGTCCGGGCCGGGGTTCGCGCAGCCCTCGGCCGTCAGTGACCACAGCCCGGTGCGCGGGCCGTTCTGCATGGTCACGGCAAAGGCAGGCGCCTCCCGATCAGCGGCCGGAGGCGAGACCCGGCCCGCGCCGCTGTCGGGGCAGTGGCAGGACCAGTCCGGGCCGGCGTCGTCCAGCACGCAGGCGGGTTGCAGGGCCACGGCGCTGGCGAGGCTGCGGTCCCAGCGGGCGCGCAGCGCGGCGGGGGCCGCGGCGGTGTCCTGCGCGGTCGGCAGGCACCGGCTGTCCAGCGCCCGCGGGTCGTTCAGCCGGGACACGGCCCAGTCGATCCCGGCCTGCGCGGCCTCCTGCGCACGCACCGCGCGGACCTGACCGGCGCTGGCGCGCTGCTCGAACAGCAGCGCCCGGTGGCTGTAGAGCAGGCTCAGGTGGGCGATCAGCAGCAGGGTCATCACCATCGCCAGCGTGCCGAAGCCGGTGGTGCGCTGTGGCGCCTCAGACCGGGCAGGCACCGGTGACCTCGTCGTTGCGCAGGCGGGTCTCGGTGGCCAGTTGCCGCTGCACGCGGCTGTCGCGGGCATCCTGCGCGTCCAGTTCGACCCGGACCTTGCGCTGCACCCGTTCGGGCGGGCAGCCGGCCTGTCCGTTGCAGGTGGTCCGCGGACAGAGTGCAAGCAGGCTCTGCCGCTGTTCCTCGACCCGGATCGACAGGCGCGTGACACGTGCCAGCGCCGGGTCGGTCAGTGCCTGCCAGCTGTCGCGCTCGTCCGGGGCGATGGCGCTGCCGGACAGGCGCCACTCGATCACCTGGCTGGTCGTGTTCAGGCGCAGGCCGAACTTCTCCTGGTTGCTGTTGACCTGGTCCTCGGTGAGGTCGCGGCTGTAGCTGTAGCCGAGCCAGGGCGCCGCCGCGGGGCCGTTGATCACCACGCCGCGGTAGGGGTTCGTGGCGAGCGAGGCAGACGGACGGGCGCTGTCCCAGGCCCCGCCAGACACATCGGCCCAGTAGCCCGCGCGCCGGACATCCCGGGAGACCAGCTCGATCGCGGCGCGCAGGTCCTGCGTCAGGCGACTTTCCAGCAGCAGCCGGCGCTGCTCGTCGATGTGCGCCGCAGCCAGTTGCAGCAGGCCGGACAAGAGCAGCAGACCGAGGGCGATCGCCAGCATCAGCTCGACGAGGCTCCAGCCGCGTGCGCGCCGGCGGTGGCTGCTCATGATTTCCAGCATTGCCGGTTCTGCGATTCGGCGTTGCCCACCTGCGCATCCGGCCCGGACCGGTGGTGGAGCTGACCCGACTCGACGTCCAGCACGAGCCAGCGGCACAGGCGGTCATCGGCCTGGGGGCCTCTGGCGACGGCGGTGACCCGGTAGTCGCGCGGTGCGGTGTCCGGCTGGACGGAGGTGCTGACGTCGTAGTGGCCCGCGGGGCTGACCGAGGGCAGATCAAGCCCGTCCTTGCCCAGTCCGGTGGCGTAGACCGGTCGCTGCGAGCGCCAGCGTTCTTGCGCCTGCTGGAGCTGGGCCAGCGTGACGATGGCGTCGCTGCGCCGCATCCGCTGGATCTGGCTGGTCCAGCTCGGTGCGGCCAGCGTCGCCAGGACCGCGACCATGAGCAGCGTGACGACCAGCTCGATCAGGGTCATGCCGCGCTGCGGGCAGGTGCTCAGCATGCGCTGTAGCCCGTGAACTGCGGCCCCGGCGCACAGGTGCGGACGCGCCCCAGGATGTTGACGATGTGGCGCAGGGCGCTGCTGCCATCCGTGGCGGCCACATCGATGCTACCGGTGGGTGTGACGGTGCCGTGCCGGGGATCGATGCGCAGGCTCGCCACGTTCGACTGGAGCCGGATGCGCCGCGATACCGGCACGAGCGCAGCCCGCAGCAGCTCGGTGCCTGCGGTGCAGCTCACCTGCGGTTCGGACTGCGCATCGGCGCTGCAGCGGCAGGCATCGGCGTCGCCGCTGTGCAGGAGGTAGCAGGTGCCGGCGGGGGTGTCCTGGAAGCTCAGGCGCAGGATGCGGTGGCGGGTGACGGCGGCGGCGCGCAGGCTCTGCAGGTCGGCATTGAACTGCGCGGAGATGCCCAGCAGGTGCTGCCGCAGCAGCCAGTTCGAGAACGACAGCGTGGCGCCTTGCAGCAGGACGGCGGTCACTGCCACCACGACCAGCAGCTCCACCAGCGTCAGGCCATGGGCCGCAGGGGAGGTCGGTGAGTGCGCCTGTGCCGTTGTCCGGATCATCCGTGTCCCCCTTCGCCTGTGCTGGTTCGGTGGCGACCAGTCTAGGCAGGCGAGGGTGGCGGGCGCGTCCCTCCGAAGAGGGAGCGATCCGGGTATTTCGGGGGGGTCAGATTTCCCGGATGAGCTGGTTGAAGGCGTCCACGTCCTCGAAGCGCCGGTAGACCGACGCGAAGCGGACGTAGGCGACCTTGTCCAGCCGCTTGAGTTCGCGCATCACCAGCTCGCCGATGTGGGAGGTGGTGACTTCGCTTTCACCGCTGGTGAAGAGCGTGCTCTCGATGCGGGCGATCGCGGCCTCGATCAGGTCGACGCTCACATTGCGCTTGCGCAGGGCCAGCATCATCGACGCGCGCAGCTTGGCGCGGTCGAACTCGATGCGGTTGCCGTTTTTCTTCACCACCGCGGGCATGGCCAGCTCGACCCGCTCGTAGGTGGTGAAACGCTTGTCGCAGGCGCTGCAGCGGCGGCGCCTGCGCATCGCGTCGCCTTCGTCCGAGGCGCGTGTCTCGACGACCGTGGTGTCCTGGTGACCGCAATAGGGGCAGCGCATCGTCAGGACACGGTGCCGATCAGCCGCGGTAGACCGGGAAGTCGCGCGTCAGCGCGGCGACCTGCTCGCGCACACGGGCCAGCACGGCGTCGTCGGTCGGCGCTTCCAGCACGTCGGCGATCAGGTTGGCGGTCAGCACGGCCTGTTCTTCCTTGAAGCCACGCGTCGTCATCGCCGGCGAGCCCAGGCGGATGCCGCTGGTGACCATCGGCTTCTGCGGGTCGTTCGGGATGCCGTTCTTGTTGCAGGTCATGTGGGCACGGCCCAGCAGCGCCTCGGCTTCCTTGCCGGTCAGACCCATGGGGCGCAGATCGACCAGCATGACGTGGCTCTCGGTGCGGCCCGACACGATGCGCAGACCGCGCTTGGTCAGCGTCTCGGCCATCGCGGCGGCGTTCTTCACGACCTGTTCCTGGTAGGCCTTGAACTCGGGCTGCAGCGCTTCCAGGAAGGCCACGGCCTTGCCGGCGATGACGTGCATCAGCGGGCCGCCCTGGATGCCGGGGAAGATGGCCGAGTTGATCTTCTTGGCGATGTCGTCGCCGCGCATCAGGATCAGGCCGCCGCGCGGGCCGCGCAGGGTCTTGTGCGTGGTGGTGGTGACGACGTCGGCGTGCGGCACCGGGTTCGGGTAGACGCCTGCGGCGATCAGGCCGGCGTAGTGCGCCATGTCGACCATGAAGTAGGCACCGACGGCCTTGGCGACCTTGGCGAAGCGCTCGAAGTCGATGCGCAGTGCGAAGGCCGAAGCGCCCGCGATGATCAGCTTCGGCTTGTGCTCATGGGCCAGGCGCTCCATCTGCTCGTAGTCGATGTCTTCCTGGGCATCCAAGCCGTAGGAGACGACCTTGAACCACTTGCCGGACATGTTCAGCGGCATGCCGTGCGTGAGGTGACCGCCTTCGGCCAGGCTCAGGCCCATGATGGTGTCGCCGGGCTGCAGCAGGCCGAAGAAGACGGCCTGGTTGGCCTGCGAGCCGGAGTTCGGCTGCACGTTGGCGTGGTCGGCGCCGAAGAGCTGCTTCGCGCGGTCGATGGCGAGCTGTTCGACGACGTCGACGTGTTCGCAGCCGCCGTAGTAACGCTTGCCGGGATAGCCTTCGGCGTACTTGTTGGTGAGCTGCGAGCCCTGCGCGGCCATGACGGCGGGCGAGGTGTAGTTCTCGCTGGCGATCAGCT
This sequence comes from uncultured Sphaerotilus sp., assembly GCF_963924895.1. NCBI lineage: Bacteria > Pseudomonadati > Pseudomonadota > Betaproteobacteria > Burkholderiales > Sphaerotilaceae > Sphaerotilus > uncultured Sphaerotilus sp. The sequence continues at coordinate 155,024 of NZ_CAWURG010000003.1, read as the reverse complement.
CGATGTGCTCTTCCTGGCGGCGCACTTCGGCGTTGATGGCGGCGGTGATCTCGGGATCGACGGCGGCGAGGGTGTGGGTAGCGCGGTCAAACATGGGGAGGCAGTCCTGTCGGTGATGTCCGGCCCCGCCAGCCTCGTCTGCATCGCAGGTGGAGGCGGTGGGCTGCCCAGGCGCACGGCAAAGAAACTGCTGACGAGCCCCGAAGCGGGCTGGCAGCGACCGCGCTCCCTGGTGGTTGACCCACCTCGGACCCCGGGCGGGGTCCGTGAACGCCAGTTGCGCGGTCCGCGGAGTTTACAAGATCACGTGCTCAGTAGCTGAGCGCGGCCACGCGGTCGGGCTTGCCCTGCAGGACCGGGTTGGCACCCGCGGCCGCGGACGGACGGTTGCCCTGGTTGACCGGCGTGGTCAGCGTCGGGGTCGATCCCGGCACCGGTTCGGACGACGTCGACACCGGCGGCACCGGCAGGCGCGCGGTCACGGGCACCGAGCGGCCCTTGATGAGCTGCTGCAGGAACTCCTGCTCGGCCAGCACCTTGAAGGCGTAGCCGCCGTCGTTGGCCAGGTTGGCGGCGCCAACGTAGTGCCGCAGCCCGCCTTCGACCGAACCGGCCTTGGCGATGCAGTCCTTGAGCACCTGCACGCCCACGCGCAGGTTGGTCAGCGGATCAAACGCGGCGTGGTTGCCACCGAAGGCGACGTACTTGTCGTCGTGCACCCGGGTCAGCACCTGCATCAGTCCCTGCGCGCCGACAGCGCTTTGCGCGAACGGGTTGAACGAGGACTCGATGGCGACGATGGCCAGGATCAGCGTCGGCTCCAGACCGACACGCTTGCCCAGCGACCAGGCCTCCTGGACCAGGCGGCCGACCGGCTCCGGTGCGACCTTGTAGCGGCGCGACAGCCATTGCGCGACCGCCGCCTGCTGCCGGTTCAGCTCGCTGGGGTCGACCGCGGTGGCGCGGTCCACAGCCGAGAAGTCTCCCTGGGCCAGCAGGCTGGGTTCGTCCATCTGGGTGGCTGCGGCCGAACGGGCTTCCTGGCGCTCGACGAGCCAGTCCAGTGCACGTTCTTCCAGCAGGCCCCGCACGTCGGCGCGACCGCCAATGACAAAGGTGACACTAAGGACAGCCAGACCGATGACGGCCAGACTGTTGTGGCTGACGGCCAGCAGGCCGTTGCCGAGATCCGCGATGAACACCCGCACCGATTGCGCGGTGGCGGTCTGAACTCGCTTCCAGGATCGGGGTGCAGTCATGCAACTCCTCTTTCGATCACTGCAGGCGCCGTGTGGCCATTGGCAGGCGCCCAGATAATCCCCGTTGCGCAACAGCCGGCAGCCCTCGTTCGAGTGGTCTTGCCGGGTGGTCGACCCCCTCCATGCAACGGGATCGAAGGGGGCAGCTGCGCACTTGCGGCAGGCCACAAGCCCCCTGTGTTCGAAAACGGCCGAATTTTAGAAGTCGGCCAAATAACCAGTCAACAATAAGAAATAACGTAATGAGATTGTAAAATTATGAAATACCGCGATTTGAGGGACTTCCTGGCCTTGTTGGAGCAACGTAAGGCCCTGCTTAAAGTGAAAGAATCGGTGGCGACCGAATTGGAGATGACCTGGCTGTCCGACCGCACCTTGCGCGCTGGCGGCCCGGCGCTCCTGTTCCAGAACCCCACTACCCGGGGCCAGGTTTCGTCAATCCCGGTTGTTACCAATCTTTTCGGTACGCCGGAGCGGGTAGCACTCGGCATGGGCGCCGAACACGTCTCCTCGTTACGTGAAATAGGTGAGCTTCTGGCGCGTCTCAAGGAGCCGGAGCCCCCCCGAGGTCTGCAGGACGCCGGTCATTTGTTACGAATGGCCAAGACCTTGTGGGACATGAAACCCTCCGTGGTTCGCCATCCTGCGTGTCACGAAATGATCATTTCGGGTGATGACATCGACCTGGGCAAATTGCCGGTACAACATTGCTGGCCAGGCGATGTCGCCCCTTTGATCACTTGGGGATTGGTGGTAACCCGCGGTCCACAGTCCGTTCCCCGACCCCGGCGGCGGCAGAATCTGGGGATCTACCGGCAGCAGGTGATCGGGGCGCGCCAGACCATCATGCGGTGGCTCGCCCATCGTGGAGGAGCGTTGGATTTCCGTGAATTTGCGCACGCAAATCCTGGAAAGCCCTTTCCAATGGCAGTGGTATTAGGCGCTGATCCGGCCACGATTCTGGGGGCGGTCACGCCAGTACCGGACAGTCTGTCCGAGTACCAGTTCGCAGGATTGCTGCGTGGAGGGCGCACGGAGCTGGCGGAGAGTGGCGTTGGTGAGGGCGATCTGAAGCTCCAGGTCCCTGCGTTTGCCGAGATCGTGCTCGAAGGACACATCCCGACCGCCCCACCGGGCTATGAAGGCCGCAGCGAGCAAGGTATTCCGCTGAAGGAAAAGGATGGTTACCTGCACGCCCTGGAAGGGCCGTACGGCGACCACACCGGTTACTACAACGAACAGGATTGGTTCCCGGTCTTCGAGATCAGCCGCATGACGACGCGCAAGGATCCGATCTACCACTCGACCTACACCGGCAAGCCGCCGGACGAGCCAGCCATCCTGGGGGTCGCGCTGAACGAGGTGTTCGTGCCGATCCTGCGCAAACAGTTTCCGGAGATCACCGATTTTTACCTGCCACCCGAGGGCTGCAGCTACCGCATGGCCATCGTCAGCATCCGAAAGAGCTACCCCGGCCACGCCAAGCGGCTGATGTTCGGGATCTGGAGCTTCCTGCGCCAGTTCATGTACACCAAGTTCATCGTGGTGGTGGACGACGACGTGGACATCCGCAGCTGGCAGGAGGTGATCTGGGCCATCACGACCCGGATGGACCCGGTGCGCGACACGACGCTGGTGGAGAACACGCCGATCGACTACCTGGACTTTGCCTCGCCCGTGTCGGGGCTGGGCGGCAAGATGGGGCTGGACGCCACCAACAAGTGGCCGGGCGAGACCAGCCGCGAGTGGGGGCGCACCATCGAGATGGACAAGGCGGTGACCCAGCGCATGGAAGGACTCTGGTCCCAGCTCTTCACGCCGGGCGGCACGGCGCGCTGAGCCCCCGTTGTTCAGTTGCCGGCGATCAGCCCGAGGACTTCGTGCAGCGCGGTGTGGACGAGCTGGTAGCCGTGCTGCGATGGAAGCCAGTCCAGTACCGGCAGGTCGTCGCGGGTCACGGCGGAAACCGGCGCGGGCACGATCACCATCGACTTGCCGGCGGCATCGCGGAATGCGCGCATGGCGCGCGGCATGTGCGAGGCGTGGGTGACCAGCACGATGCGCTTTATGCCGGCGCTGTCCAGCATCGGCACCATCAGGTCCGCGTTCTCGCGGGTGTCGCGCGAACGGGATTCGGTCCAGCGCAGGCTGGTGCCGTAGTCTTCCTGCACGATCTGGGAAGCGGTCTCCGCCTCGGAGCGTTCACCGATCTGCCCCCAGCCGACGCCGCCGGCGTAGGCCAGCGGCTGGCCGGTATGCCGCGCCAGCCAGACGCCGTAGCGCAGCCGCACCATGGCCTGCTGGGTGAGGTTGGAGGTGCCGTACTCGGCGGCAAGCCGGTGGCGGCCGGCACCCAGCACGACGATCGCGGTCGGGGGTGACGCCGAGGCCTGGTTCTGTCCGCGCATCAGCGCGCGGACCTGGGCGGTGCTCAGCGCCGGGGGCGGACGCAGCACGGCGTCCTGCAGCCAGTGCGCCGTCGCGAGGCAGCACATCAGCCACAGCCCGACCGTGGACAGCACGATCAGACCGCCGCCCAGGCGTGGCCGGCGTCGCATCAGCCACAGGCCCAGCAGGATCAGCAGCAGCAGGCTGGCCGGCGGCTGGAACAGCGCGGACAGCAGGGGTTTCCAGGACGGATCAAGCAGCACGGGGGGCGCGGCAGCAGCCGGGTTGGTGGGTGGTGGATCGGGGCGGGCGGATTTTGCCCGAGCCGGGCACCGTCACGGACGGGTTCAAGGGGCCAAGCGCTCGCGCAGCCAGCGGCCGTCGGCATCCTGCCGGTAGACCAGGCGGTCGTGCAGACGCGACTTGCGGCCCTGCCAGAACTCCCAGCGCTGCGGCGCGAGCCGGTAGCCGCCCCAGTGCGGCGGACGCGGCGGATGCAGGCCGTGCTGGGCGGCTGCGCGGGCGGCATTGGTGACCAGCACGGTGCGCGACGGGATCGGCTGGCTCTGCGGCGAGGCCCAGGCGCCCAGACGCGAATCGAGCGGACGCGAGGCGTAGTAGGCGTCCGACTCTTCGGCGGACACCTTCTCGACCGGCCCTTCGATGCGCACCACCCGCTCCAGTTCCACCCAGTGGAACTGCAGTGCGGCCCAGGGGTGCAGCGCCAGCTCCTGCCCCTTGCGGCTGTCGTAGTTGGTGTACCAGACCAGCCCGCGCTCGTCATAGCCCTTGATCAGCACGATGCGGGTCGAGGGGTGTCCGTCCGCGCCGACGGTGGCCACCGTCATGGCGTTCGGCTCCGGCACGCTGGCCTGCATGGCCTGCTGCAGCCACAGGTCGAATTGCTGCAGGGGGGCGCTGGCCGCGCTGTGCTCGTCGAGTTCCCCGGCTTCGTAGCTTTTGCGCAGATCGGCAATGTTCTTCATGGCGCCGAGTATAGGAATGTCCTGTGACCGGCGCACTGCTCCAGCGCAACACACCTGTCTGACGCCGGACTGATCCAGTCTGGCCAGCGTGGCTAGCAGTTCTCCTTAAGTGAAGGCACCAGTTCACTTCGGGAGCAATGTGGGTTCCCATGGCGTCATGGAAGGCCACGCCCGCGAGGGTGTGGCGAACCAGGATCAACAGGGAGGGATGGACCATGGACGCCGACGACATCGAGACGAGGAACACGACATGAGCCCCACCCGGAGCATGCCGACCGTGGTGGTGCTGGCGGCGGGTGGAGGCGCGCGCTTCGAGGGCGCCGGCCCCAAGCTCGGGCAGACGCTCGGTCCCGCCAGCGTGCTGGCCCACACCCTGGACGCCGTCGTGTCGGCCGGGCTGCCGCTGGTGGTGGTGACGGTGGCGGCGCTGGTCGACGTGGCGCGCAGCGTCGTGGCGTCCCGCGACATCGTCCTGCTGCCGCCGGTGGGTTCGGCCAGCCGGGAGCCGCTGGGCGTCGGATTCTCCATTGCCGCCGGTGTCGGAGCGCGCCCGCACGTGCCGGGCTGGCTGATCCTGCCGGGCGACATGCCGCTGGTGCGGCCGCAGACGCTGCGTGCAGTGGGGCGTGCACTGGATTCGGCCCCGGTCGCCTATGCCCAGTACCGCGGCCGGCAGGGCTTTCCGGTCGGGCTGTCGGCGGAGTTGTACTCGGAGCTGGTGCTGCTCAGCGGCGAGGAGGGCTTGCGGCGCCTGCTGGCACGTTATCCCTCGAACGCGGTCGAGGTGGACGATCCCGGCGTGCTGCAGGACATCAACACCACGGCCGATCTGGAGCGCCTGCGGGCCTCAAGCACCGTCCTCGCCTGGCAGCAGGCCGTGTCGGCGGGCCAGCCGAACGAGGCGTGACACCTCGGCGTCGTGGATGGACAGCGCCTGCAGGCACTGTGCGGTGCGGTGCAGGTAGTCCACGGTGCGGCCGTAGCGGCCCTCGGCGTGCTGGAAGATCTCCAGATGGGTGGCGTCGTCCAGCCGGCCGGTGTGCGACGGGTGGGCCGGATTGAGCGTGAAGGCCAGCGCTTCGACCGGGCCTTGCGGCGTGTGGCAGCGCAGCCAGCGCGGTGCATAGACGCCGTTGGGCATCTCGCGCTCCCAGAGGGCTTCGAGTTGCTGCACGGCGTCTTCGGAGCTGGCCCGGTGGACCTGTCCGACGCAGGAGCCGCCCGGCAGCAGCGCGAACACCAGCCCCGGGCAGTCCGGGGAGCCGCGGTTGACCCGCGAGCGCATCCGCAGCGCCCGGTGGTGGCCCCAGAGCCGCGCCGGGCGGATCTCGGCGGGATCGAACTGGGGCCGCCAGAGCAGCGAGCCATAGGCGTAGAGCCAGAACGGATCGCCCCGGTCCAGGCGCTCGATCAACTGCTGCCGGGTGGTCTGCAGCAGCTGCAGGGAATGTGCCGAACAGCCCGAAGGCGCAGCCGGCGAGGGCGGGGGAAGGCTCATGGCGCTGCAGTGTCACCGCAGTGGTGCAGGTGCGACAAGCCCGCGCTGTGACCGGATGCGTCACGCACCGGCAAGGCGCAGGCCTTTAAACTTGCGCACCTTTTAACGATGAGGAGAATTCTCCATGAGTGACGACGATCGCGACGACAGCCGCAAGGTGGGCCTTTGGGTGGTGTTTTCCAGCGTGGCCGTGCTGCTGCTGGGTGTGCTCGGCTTTGCCGTCGTGCGCACGATGAAGGGCCCGGCCGCGCCAGTCGCCCAGACCGCCGCCGCTGCAGCCAGCGCGGCCGAAGCCGCTGACGTGCTGGTGGACTACACCACCACGACCGCCGCCCTGGCGACGGTGTTCTTCGAGTCGGGCTCGGCCACGCTGCAGCCGGATGCGGACCCGTCGCTGGCCGACACCGTCAAGGCGCTGGCCGCCGAGCCGGGCAAGCGCGTGCTGCTGTCGGGCTACCACGACTCGACCGGCGACCCGGCCATGAACGCCGAACTGGCCAAGCAGCGCGCCAAGGCCGTGCGCGCTGCCCTGCAGGTGGCGGGCATTCCGCTGAACCAGGTCCTCCTGCGCAAGCCGGAAAGCACCACGGGCACCGGTACCGAGCGCGAAGCGCGCCGCGTCGAGATCCGCATCGTCGACGCCCAGTAAGTTCCCCCAGGACCGGTTTCCGCGTTACCTTCAGGTTACGGCCTGAAGGCTACCCGGCCGATTCGACACCGCAGCCCGGCGCCATGGACAGCCTCCATCGCGCCGGGCTGCGGCCATTTGGGCGGCGATTCTGGCCCGGGCGTGTTTCGCGGAAAGATTTGACGCTGTAACTTGGTTACGCTTTAATCGTCCATCGAGTTTCAAGAATGCCGCCGCCATGAAAACCCAGATCGCTGACATCACCGCCCGCATCCGTGAACGCAGCCGTCCGCAACGCGAGGCCTACCTCCGCCGGACCCGTGCGGCGGCGGCCCAGCCCCGCGGGGCCGACCGCATGGGTTGTGCCAATGTGGCGCACGCGTTTGCCGCGCTGCCGGGCGCGGACAAGTTCCGCGTGGTGGCCGAGAAGGCACCCAACATCGGCATCATCACCGCCTACAACGACCTGCTGTCGGCGCACCAGCCCTACGAGCGCTACCCCGCGCTGATCCGCGACGAGGCCCACCGCCATGGCGCGACGGTGCAGGTGGCGGGCGGCGTGCCGGCGATGTGCGACGGCGTGACGCAGGGCTTTGCCGGCATGGAGCTGAGCCTGTTCTCGCGCGACACCATCGCGATGGCCACGGCGGTCGGCCTCGCGCACGACGTGTTCGATGCGGCGCTGCTGCTGGGCGTGTGCGACAAGATCGTGCCGGGCCTGCTGATCGGGGCGCTGCACTTCGGGCATCTGCCGTGCGTGTTCGTGCCGGCCGGGCCGATGAGCACGGGGCTTTCGAACAGCGACAAGTCCAGGGTGCGCGAGCAGTTCGCGCAAGGTCTGGTGGGCCGAGAAGAGCTGCTCGAAGCCGAGTCCGCCGCCTACCACGGCGCCGGCACCTGCACCTTCTACGGCACTGCCAATTCCAACCAGATGCTGCTGGAGGCGATGGGCCTGCACGTGCCCGGCACCGCCTTCATCCACCCGCACGCCGGCCTGCGCGAGGCGCTCACCCGCGAGGCCGTGCGCACGGTGCTGTCGATCCGCAAGGGCCAGCGCTTCACGCCGATCGGCGAGCTGGTCGACGAGCGCTGCATCGTCAACGCGATGGTCGCGCTGCTGGCGACCGGCGGCTCCACCAACCACCTGATCCACTGGGTCGCCGTCGCGCGCTCGGCGGGCATCGTGATCGACTGGACCGATTTTTCCGAGCTGTCGGCCTGCACGCCGCTGCTGTCACGTGTCTATCCGAACGGCAAGGCGGATGTGAACCAGTTCCAGGCGGCGGGCGGCCCGGGCTTCGTGCTGCGTGAGCTGCTGGACGCCGGCTGCCTGCACGGCGACGTGCTGACGGTCGCGGACGGTGGCATGGCCGCGTACGGGCGCGTGCCGACACAGGGCCAGGACGGTGCGCTGGTCTGGCACGACCTGCCGGCCACGCCGATCGACGACGCCATCGTGCGCACCGCGGCGGCGCCGTTTGGCGAGTCGGGGGGCCTGAAGCTGCTCGCTGGCAACCTGGGCCGCGGCGTGATGAAGGTCAGCGCGGTGCCCGAAGACCGCCACATCATCGAGGCACCCGCCATCGTCTTCGACAGCCAGGAAGCGCTGCACGTGGCCTTCAAGGCGGGCGAGCTGGAGCGCGACTTCGTTGCCGTCGTCCGCTTCCAGGGCCCTAAAGCCAACGGCATGCCCGAACTCCACAAGCTCACGCCGCCGCTGGCCGTGCAGCAGGACAAGGGCTTCCGCGTCGCGCTGGTCACCGATGGCCGGATGAGCGGCGCGTCGGGCAAGGTGCCGGCCGCCATCCACGTCAGCCCGGAAGTGCTGGCCGGTGGTCCGCTGGGGAAGGTGCGCACGGGCGATCTGGTGCGCGTCGACGCGGTCACGGGCACGCTGGACGCGCTGGTGCCGGCCGACGAATGGGCCGCTCGCGTGATCGAGGAGCGCCCGGACGCGCTGACCGACGACGCCGGCCACGGCATGGGCCGCGAACTGTTCGGCGGGATGCGCCGCAACGTGCGCACGGCCGAAGAAGGCGCCGTGACCTGGCTGTGAGCCGCGTCCGAGCCTGCGAACCCTTTCTGAACCCGCCAACCCGACCACGCCCATGAACACCCTCGAACTCGCCGCCTGCGGCCCCGTCATCCCCGTCATCGTCATCGACCGCGTCGAGGATGCCGTTCCGCTGGCCCGTGCGCTGGTTGCTGGCGGGGTGCGCGTGCTGGAGGTGACGCTGCGCACCCCGGCCGCGCTCGACTGCATCCGCGCCATGGTCGCCGCCGTGCCCGAGGCCATCGTCGGCGCCGGCACCGTGCGGTCCATCGCCGATGCGCAGGCCGCCAAGGACGCGGGCTGCCAGTTCGCGGTCAGCCCCGGCTACACGCCCGAGATCGGCCGCGCCTGCCTGGACATCGGCCTGCCGCTGCTGCCCGGTGTCTCCACCGCCAGCGAGGTGATGATGGCCAATGCCGACGGCTACCGCTTCCTGAAACTCTTCCCGGCCACGGCGGTCGGCGGCATCAACCTGCTCAAGGCCTTCGCCAGCCCCTTCCACGACGTGGTGTTCTGCCCCACCGGCGGCATCACGCTGGAAACCGCACCGCAGTTCCTCGCGCTGCCCAATGTCAAGGTCTGCGGCGGCTCGTGGCTGACGCCGGCGGACGCGGTCCAGTCCGGCGACTGGGCACGCATCACGCGCCTGGCGGCCGAGGCGCAGGCGCTGCGCAGCTGAAGTTCTTGGGGTGGCATTCATCTTGCGTCGTTACGATCGCAGGTTGATCGAGCTTCCGAGCGCCTAGTCGCCACCCCACATGCAATTCACTGACAACACCGACGACCCCGAAGACACCGAATACTCCGCAGTGGAGCGGGCCGCTGCGGCGTCTCGCAGCACCTGGGTCAGCGTGGTCGTCAACCTGATGCTGACCGTGCTGCAGATCACGGCGGGCATCCTGGCGAAGTCCCAGGGTCTCATCGCCGACGGCATCCACTCGCTGTCGGACCTGGTGGCCGACTTCGTCGTGCTGCTGGCCAGCAGCCAGAGCCAGCGCGACGCCGACGAAAGCCACCCCTACGGCCACCAGCGCGTCGAGAACGCCGCCTCGCTGGTGCTGGGCGCGCTGCTGCTGGCGGTGGGCATCGGCATGGTCTGGTCGGCCTTCCAGAAGCTGCAGTCGCCGGAGACGGTCGCCCCGGTGGGCATCATTGCGCTGTGGGTGGCCGGTGCGGCGCTCATCGCCAAGGAAACCCTGTTCCGCTACATGCTGGCGGTGGCCAAGCGGGTCAAGTCGAGCATGCTGGTGGCCAATGCGTGGCACGCGCGCTCGGACGCCGCCTCGTCGCTGGTGGTCGGTATCGGGATCACCGGCAACCTGATGGGTTACCCGATCCTCGACCCGATCGCCGCGCTCATCGTCGGCTTCATGGTCGCGCGCATGGGCTGGGAGTTCGGCTGGGAAGCGATGCACGACCTGATGGACCGCGCCATCGACGACGAGGAAGTCGCCGCCATCCGCCGCACGCTGGTCGAGACGCCGGGGGTCAGCGGCGTGCACGACGTGCGCACCCGCAAGATGGGCGACATGATCGTGGTGGACGCCCACATCGAGGTGGATGCCATGCTGACGGTGGAGCAGGGCCACGACATCGCGGTCGACGCGCGCCACCGCGTGATGCAACTCCACCGCGTGCTCAACCTGATGACGCACGTCGATCCGTGGCACCGGCCCGACCTCGACCACGCGCAGCCGGTGGCTGGCACGAACCTCGTCGGCGGCTGAGCGGCGTCAGGACTTCAGGAATTTTCAATTCTGCTTCACCTTGGCTTCATGCCGGATGGGTTCAATGCGTTCATCGGCTTCCGGAACAGGGAGTCGATGAACCCTCAGACCCCACTTCCTCAGGAAATCTCTCATGAACAAGCTCCTTGCTCTCATCGCCGCTCTGCTGACCGCTACCGGTGCCATGGCCGGCCCCACCTGCACCGCCACCGAAGACCAGTGGATGAAGGAAGCCGACTTCAAGACCAAGATCGAAGGCCAGGGTTACACCATCAAGACCTTCAAGGTCAGCAAGGGCAAGTGCTACGAGATCTACGGCTTCGACAAGGCCGGCAAGAAGGTCGAGATCTACTTTGACCCGGTGACTGCCGCCCCCCTCGAATCCAAGTGATCGCTGTCAGACTGACACCATGAGCACTACCCCCCACACCCGCGACGGCGTCAAGGTCTGGGATCCGTTCGTGCGGATCTTCCACTGGAGTCTGGTCAGCTGTGTGCTGCTGAACTACTTTGTCATCGAGGATGGCGAGACCATTCACCAGTGGATCGGCTACGCCGCCAGTGCGCTGGTGTCACTGCGCATCGTGTGGGGTTTCATCGGCACCCGCCATGCGCGGTTTGCCGACTTCTTTCCGACGCCAGCCCGGCTGCGCGCGCATGTGTTGGCAATGCGCAGCGGGCAGGTGGAGTCCCACGCCGGGCACAACCCGCTCGGGGCGCTGATGATGCTGGCGCTGATGGCGCTGGTGCTCGGCCTCGGGATCACCGGCTTCATGCAGACCACCGATGCCTTCTGGGGCGAGGAGTGGCTGCAAGACCTGCACGGCGTGATCGGCTCCGCCCTCATTGCGCTGGCTGGCCTGCATGCGGCGGCGGCGATTCTCATGGGCCGGATCGAACGCACCAACCTCGTCGGCGCCATGATCACGGGCGTCAAGCGGCGCGGCTGACCCGCCGAAGTTGCCCGGAATGACCTGCTGAACGAAAGCCACCTGCCGTGCGACTGCTGCTCCTGGAAGACGATCCGATGCTGGGCGAGGGCCTGCGCGACTACCTGCGCGCCGAGGGCCACGTCGTCGACTGGTGCCTGCGCCTGGGCGACGCGGCCGTGCTGGTGGGTGAGCCCTATGACGCGCTGCTGATCGACTGGCAATTGCCGGACGGCAGCGGGCTCGACTGGCTGCGCCGCCTGCGCCAGCGTGGATTGACGACCCCGGCACTGATGCTGACCGCACGCGACCTGCTCAGCGACCGGGTGCAGGGGCTGGACGCCGGCGCGGACGACTATCTGGTCAAGCCCTTCGCACCGGAAGAACTCGCCGCCCGCCTGCGGGCGGTGTGCCGCCGCGCGGCGGGCAGCGGGGGCGAGCGCATCGAGTTCGGTGCGGTGCAGGTCGACCTGACGGCCAAGGCGGTCTGGCTGGAGCAGAACCGGGTCGAGCTGACTGCCCGCGAATGGGCGCTGCTGGAAGCGCTGGTGCGGCGCGCCGGGCGCATCGTGTCGCGCGGGGACCTGGATCTGCTCGTCATCGGGCAGGAGGCCGAGGTCGCCAGCAATGTGCTCGAAGTCCACATTTCCAATCTGCGCCGCAAGCTCGGGCGCGGGTTCATCGAGACCGTGCGCGGCCTGGGCTACCGGATCACCGGGGCGCCCGGCCCATGAGCCTGCTCGCCGAGCGCACGCCGGTCTCGATCCGGCGCCGGATGCTGGCGGCACTGCTCTGGACCTCGGTGGTCTGGGGGCTGGTGGCGCCGCTGATGGTGGTGCTGACCATCCGCCACGAGATCAATGAACTGCTGGACGACACCTTGCGGGCCTCGGCTGAAGCGTTGTCGGGGGTCGTGCATGCGCCACAACCGCAGAACACCGGATCCCCCGTGCCTGTGGGCGGGACGACCGTCCATCCGGCTGGCGACTATGTGCGAGGGCGCTTCGCGTGGCAGCTGATCGGGCCGGCCCGTGACGTGCTGCTCCACTCGCCGCATGCGCCGGACGGGCCTCTGGTGGCGGAACGCCAGATCGGATTTTCGGATGCAGAGTCCGGTTGGCGGGTGCTGGGTGTGCCGGTCGGCGAGGGCCAGATGCTGTACGTGGCGCAGTCGCTGGGTGAACGCTCGGAAGCCCTGCGCGATGCGGCGCTGAACACCATGCTGGCGTCGCTGGCCGTCTGGGCGGTGTGCGTGTTCTGGTTGCTGCGGCGCATGCGATCGGAGCTGGCGCAGATCTCCCGGCTGGTGTGTGACGTGCAGGAACACGATCCCATGGACCCGGCCAAGCCGCTGCCACCGGTCACCCGCGCCGAGCTGCTGCCGATCCGCGAGGCGATCGACGATCTGGGCGCCCGCCTGGCCGTGCGCGTGCGCAACGAGCGCGCCTTCACTGCCCACGCCGCCCACGCGCTGCGCACGCCGCTGGCCGGCATGGACGCACAACTCGCCGTCGCGTTGCGTGAATGCGCTCCCGAGCAACAGCCGCGTCTGCAGCGGGTCCGCGACGCGGCCAGCCGCTTCGCCCGTGTGGTCAGCGCCTTGCTGACACTGTTCCGCAGCGGCTCGGCGCTGCACCGGCAGCTGGTCGATGTGGCCGGGATGCTGGCCCGTATGCCAGTGGCGGGACTGGTGGTGCAGATGTCGGAGACCGGCGCGCCGCTGCGTCCGAACGCCGATCCGGACCTGCTGGCCGCGGCGCTGGCCAATCTGCTCGACAACGCAGCGCGGCACGGCGCCCGGCGTGTGCAGGTGGCGATCGGCGACGACCGGTTGACGCTGGACGACGACGGGCCGGGCATCGACGCGGAACGCCTGCAGACGCTGCAGCTGGCGCTGGACCGCGAGGACTACGCCGTGCTCCCCGGGCTGGGCCTGGTCCTGTCCGATCTCATCGCCCGGGCGCATGGCGGGCGACTGGGGCTGGGCCGCAGCGCGCTCGGCGGCCTGCGGGTGGAGATGACGCTGACCGCTGGACACGATCCCGCCGTGCACGCAGGCCCGGCAGTCGGCTGAATCGACAGCCAGCGCCGCAATCCTTATTTCGACCGCTTCTCCAGCACGAAATTGGCCCCGGCGTACTGCCCCAGGGTCTCGGTGAGCACCGGCATCACCTCCTGCAGCATCGAATGCAGCACGAAGGGCGGGTTGATGACCAGCATCCCGCTGCCCAGCATCCCGAAGCCACTCTGGTCCGGCTCGGCCACCGACATGCGCACATGCACCCAGCCGCGTTTGGACTGCGCGTCCGCCGCGGCCTTGAGCCGGTCGGTCATTTCCTTGGGTTCGAGGCGCTGCAGCTGCGGGTACCAGACCAGGATCACGGCATCGGCGAAGCGCTCCAGCCCGTCCCGCACGGCGCCGACCACCTTGGTGTAGTCGGTCTTGATCTCGTAGCTCGGGTCGATCAGCACCACGCCGCGGCGCGAGGGCGGCGGCATCTCGGCCTTCAGGCCCGCGAAGCCGTCCGAGTTCATCACCGCCGTCTCGCGCCGATCTTCCAGCGCGGTCTGCAGCAGCGGGAAGTCGGTCGAGTGCAACTCGTACATGCGCATCCGGTCGTCGGCGCGCAGCAGCATCTGCGCGAGCGCGGGCGAGCCGGGGTAGCGCGTCAGGCGGTCGGGCTGCGGGTTGAAGCGGCGCACCAGCGCGAGGTAGTCGTTCAGCGCGGCGGGCAGGTTTTTCTGACCGAACAGGCGGCCCACGCCGTCGTCGTACTCGGCGTGCTTGCGGGCGTGGTTGCTGTCGAGGCCGTAGCCACCGGCGCCCGCGTGGGTGTCGACGAGGGTGAAGGGCTTGTCCTTTTCCGCCATGTAGCGGAGCACCTGCGTGAAGACGAGGTGCTTGAGGACATCGGCATGGTTGCCGGCATGGAAGGCGTGGCGATAGGCGAGCATGGCGGGATTGTCGCTGCTTCCCGCCCTGATGGACATCAAGGCTTGTGCATGGCCGGATGGGGGAGGAGCTTCCTAGAATGGGCGACTGTCTCTATCAATACCAATACAAGGAATTGCCATGTCCGCCGCGCTCGACCAGTACCGCCAGAAACTCCGCACGCCCCAGGACGCCACCGCCTTGGTGCGCGACGGCGACACCGTGCTGGTTGCCTCCGCGGTGGGCGAGCCGCCGGCCTTGCTGCAGGCGCTGGCCGCCCGGCGCGCCGAACTGAACGACGTGACGCTCAGCCAGTTGCTGCCGCTCTCGCCGCAGGCCTACATGGACGTGGACAGCACGCCGCACATCCGCCACCGCTCGCTGTTCCTGAGCGCTGCGGTGCGGGCGGGCTTCAAGGCGGGCTGGGCCGATCTGGTGCCTTGTCACTTCTCGGAGATTCCGCGCCTGGTGCGGCGGGGCGAGCAGCGCTGCGAGGTGGTGATGACGATGGCCTCGCCGATGGACGCGCACGGTTATTTCTCGATCAGCCTCAGCCCCGATTTCACGATGGCGGCGATCGAGCGCACCCGCGACCTCGTGCTGGAGGTGAACCCGAACGTGCCCTACGCCTTCGGCAACTGCCATGTCCACATCTCGCAGGTCAGCGCGCTGATCGAGTCGGAGGCGCCGCTGCGCGAGGTCGGCCTGCCGCAGATCAACGACATCCAGCGCACCATCGGGCTGCACGTCGCCGAACTGGTGAAGGACGGCGACACGCTGCAGCTTGGCTACGGCAGCATCCCCGATGCGGTCGTGATGCAGCTCGGTGGCAAGAAGGACCTGGGGATCCACACCGAGATGATCGGCGACGGGCTGATCTCGCTGCTGGAGAGCGGGGCGGTGACCGGGCGGCGCAAGAACTTCCTGCCCGGCAAGATCGTCGCGACCTTCGGCATGGGCACGAAGCGGCTCTACCAGGCGATGGACCGCAACCCGATGCTGGAGATGCACCCGGTCGACTTCACCAACGACCCCGCGATTGCTGGCCAGAACGACAACCTCGTGGCGATCAACGCGACGCTGCAGGTGGACCTGTTCGGCCAGTGCGGCTCGGAAAGCCTCGGCCCGAATCCCTACTCGGGCACCGGCGGGCAGACCGACTTCATCCGCGCCGCGAACCGCTCGAACGGCGGGCGCGGGATCATCGTGCTGCCGTCCACCGCCAAGGGCGACACCATCTCGCGCATCGTGCCGACGCTGACGCCGGGGACGCTGGTCTCGACCAGCAAGAACGACGTGAACTACGTGGTCAGCGAGTACGGGGTGGCGCAGTTGCGGGGGAAGAGTCTGCGGGAGCGGGCGCGGGAGTTGATCGCGATTGCGCATCCGGCGTTTCGGGAGGAGCTGATGCACGCGGCGAAGGCGATGGCGCTGGCGTGATGGCGCCACGGCTGGCCTTCCGCCATGCACGGGCTCATCGGTCGTCCCAGGGGTTGATGACGGTCAGCCCCGCCGCCTGAAACGGGCTTGTGTCTCGTGTCGCCACGACCAGCCCGTTGGCCATGGCAATCGCGGCAATGCAGGCGTCAGCCGTCGCGATGCTGCGTCCGGCGGCGCGAACCTTCGCCAGCAACTCGGCATATGCCTTGGTGCAGGCCATGTCGAACGGTAGCACCCGCCCGGCACACAGCGGCAGCACTTGCTTCTCCAGATGCGCATGCAGTTGGGTGCGGCGCTTGCCCACCGGCATCAGCGCCACGCCCGCCCGCAGCTCGGCCACGGTGATCGCTGACAGGAAGAGCGTTTCCAGCGGCTGCGCGTCGATCCAGGCGATGACCTGGGCGGCGGGAGCCGGGCGCAGCGGCTCCGACACCACATTCGTGTCGAGCAGGATCATTCGTCGAAACTCACGGCACGGGCAGGGGAGCGGTCCCGCACGCTCTCGAAGACGGCGAACTCTTCATCGGTCAGATTGACCTTTCGCCCGATCTCGGCCAGCAGCGAACCCAGCTTGATCCGGCCTTGCGGCTTCACGGCGGCCTCCAGGATGTCGCGCATCTCGGCCTCGATGCTGCGGCCGTGCTGCGCCGCCCGCACACGGATGGCGCGATGCACCTCGTCGGGAACATTTCGAATGGTCACGGAAGTCATCTTGCAACTCTTGAGATTGATGGCAATGCTTGCATGATGAACTTTTGCAAGCAGCTTCGCAACCGAATCGACGGCTTCCAGCTTTATCGGTCGCCCTGCATCAGCGCCATCAGCTCCTCCGCTCGCAGTACGCCCGCGACTTCGCTGCCTTCGAGCACGCTGTCGGCAAGCTCCCGCTTGTCCTGGTGCAGCGCCACGATCTTCTCCTCCAGCGTCCCCGCCCGCACCAGCCGGTAGACCGTCACCGGCCGCTGCTGCCCGATGCGGTGGGCGCGTCCGCTGGCCTGGTCCTCGGCGGCTGGGTTCCACCACGGATCGGCGATCACCACATAGTCCGCCACCGTCAGGTTCAACCCGAACCCACCCGCCTTCAGACTGATCAGGAAGAAGTCCCCATCCCCGCCTTGGAAGGCGGCGACCCGCTTCGTCCGCTCCAGCGCCGGCGTGGACCCGTCGAGGTACTGATACCGCAACCCCGCCGCGTCCAGCGGCTCCTTCAGCAGCGCCAGAAAGTCGACGAACTGGCTGAACACCAGCGCCTTGTGGCCGTTGGCGGCGAGTTCGGCCGCCAGCTCCCCGAAGGCCTTCACCTTGGCGCCCACCAGCTTGATCTCCGGCGTGACGAGCCGCGGATCACACGCCGCCCGCCGCAGCTTCGTGAGCTGCGCGAGGATGTTCAGGTGCGACTGCCCCGGCTTGTCGTCCTCCATCGCCTTCTCGGCGTCGCGCAGGGCCTGCCGGCGCAGCGCCTCGTAATGCGCGTGCTCGGTCGCGTCGGCGTCCACCAGCATCGTCAGCTCGGTGCGCGGCGGCAGGTCGTCGAGCACCTGCGCCTTGGTGCGGCGCAGGATGAACGGCGCGATCAGCTTGCGCAGCGTGCGCTGCGCCCCCCGATGCCGGTCGCGCTCGATCGGCACCGCGAAGCGCAGGTTGAACGTCCCCATCGTCCCGAGCAGCCCCGGGTTGCACACCCGCATGATCGACCACAGCTCCGACAGCCGGTTCTCGATCGGCGTGCCTGACAGCGCCAGCCGGAAATCCGCCCCCAGCTCATGCACGGCCTGGCTGCGCTTGGCGGTGGCGTTCTTGATCGCTTGCGCCTCGTCGAGCACCAGCGTGTGCCACTGCCGCGCCGCGAAGGCCGCTCCGTTGAGCTGCTGCAACTGGTAGGACACGAGCACCACGTCGCCCGCCCCCAGCTCGGCCAGCAGCGCATCGCGGTCCCCCTGTGCATCGCCTTCCGCATACGGCAGCAGCCGCAGCGACGGCGCGAACCGGCGCGCCTCCGCCTGCCAGTTGCCGATCAGCGAGGTCGGCGCGATCACCAGCGCCGGCCCGCCCGCCGCCCGCGCCAGCAGCACCGCCAGCGCCTGCAGCGTCTTGCCCAGCCCCATGTCGTCGGCGAGCACGGCGCCCAGCCCCGTCTCGGCCAGCCGCATCGCCCATTGGTAGCCTTCCTCCTGGTACGGCCGCAGCGTGGCTTGCAGGGTGCGCGGCAGGACAGGCTCGAACTGCTGCGCCTCCACCAGCCGGTCGATCTGCGTGCGGAAGGCTTTGTCGCTGTCCAGATCCGCGCCCTTGAGCGTCGTGTCCAGCCACGCCGCCGCCACGGGCGTCACGCGGGCGGCGTCGGTGCGGTGGATTTCGGCGACGCTGGCCAGCTCGTCCAGCCGGCTGCGCAGCTCCTCCGTCAGCGCCAGATAACGCCCTTCGCCCATCGGGATGAAGCGACTCTTCTCGCTCGCGCTCCAGTCCAGCAGCCGGCCCAGGCTCACGACGAGCTGCTCGTTGAGCGTCACGCCGCCTTGAAGGGCCAGCCACTCCGAGCCGGATTTGACGCTGACCTTGAGCTGCCCGAGGCCGGCGGTGTCGACCCGGATCGCCTTGCCCTTGGGCCAGTCCAGCGCCATCACGGCATTCAGCGTGTGCAGCCGCTCCAGCAGCGCGAGCGCCTGGTCCGGCTGCTCGACCAGCCACGCGGCGGGCGCATCGGTCAGCGGCGGTGACAGCATCGGGCAGGCGTCCACCGTGGTCTCGAGGTGCGAGCGTTCGGCGGCGAGGTCGCGCTGGACCCCCAGCGTCTCGCCACCCACCTTGGCGATCATCCGCGCCCGGCCACTGCCGGGGTTGACGCGTGGCCCGTCTGCTCCGAAGGGCATCACCACCAGCCGCAGCGCCACGCCGTCGCCTTCCGGCGTGAGTTCGGCGCGCAGGCGCGACTCGGTGGGCACGTCACGCGCGGCGGCCGTCGTGTCGCTGTGGACCTGGAAATGCGCGCCGAGGCTGCGCAGCACCTCGTCGAGCTGACCCGCCGCCACTTTCGGCACCTCCAGCCCGGCGCCGATGAGCTGCGCCGCGCGGGTCTGTGCGGCATTCAGGCGGACCAGTCGCGCGTGTTGCGGCCCGTCGCGCAGGATGGTGAGCACGCGCAGCGCGTCGGCTTCCTTCTGCTCGGCCGCGCTGGTGATCCAGAGCTGCGGCTCCTGGCGCTCGGCGGCCGTGTCGGTCCAGCGCGGGGCAGGCTGCAGGGTGACGCGCAGACGGTCGCCCAGGTCGACGACGTCCAGCGCGGCCGGTGTCTCCGTCAGCGCGACCGCCACGTCCGGCGTGTCATCGAACGCGACATGCGGATGCCCGACCAGCGCCACGGCGGCGGCGGCCAGGTCAAAGCGCAGGCTGCGGTCGCGCGGGTTGAGGCGCAGCGTGCGGGCGACCACGGCGTCGTGCGGGGGCAGCGTTTCGTTCTTGCTGAGCTTGAGCAGCGAGGCTTCCTTCGCCTTGCCCCAGCCGCGCAGGCCGCGCTTCTGCTCCATCGGCGTGATGTCGTTGATGGCGCCGAAGTCGTTGATGACCATGACCCAGACCAGCCGGGTCTCGGCGGCGACGACCGTGGTGCCCGGGCTTTCCGCCGTTCCGCCACCGGCGATGGCGGCCAGGGCCGATAGGGCACTGCGCCAGCGCTCGCCTTCCTGCGGCGTGCTCACGAAGAAGGACGCGGGCGCCGGCTGGCCCTGGAGCACGGCCAGCGCAGCGTCGAGCTGCGCGCGCAGGTCGTGCAGCCCGCCCGCCGTCAGGCGCTCGCCCAGCAGGCGTGCGGCGTCGAGCTGCGGGGCGTTCAGCGGCTCTGCACCCGGCCGGTCTTTCAGCCAGGCGCGCACCAGCCAGCGGCTCAGGTCGAGCTGGTCGAGGTGGAACTCGTTGGTCCGGGGCAGGAAGGCTTGCAGGTCGCGCCGCGCATCGCCCAGCTTCATCTGCATCGCCAGCGCGAGCACGCCCCAGGGCGTCTCCAGCACGGGCTGGCGCTTGCCCCCTTCGGCCAGACAGAACTTGAGCGCCTTGTGCAGCGAGGCCGGCTGCGCATCGGCCAGCAGCGCGAGCACGTAGCTGAGGCCGACCGGCGGCGACACGAGCGCCTTGCGCTTGCCGGCCAGCGTGCGCATCACGTCGAGCACGGCGTCCACACCTGCGATGCAGCCCGCCCAGTCCCCGCTGCGGAAGCGGTGCACGGCCTCGTACGACGCGGCCACCGCGCGCCAGACCGGCTGGCCCGCGTCCAGGGTGGTGTCGCCGCTGGGCTGGAGCATGGTTTCCAGCGTCGGGGCCACCTCGTTGAAGCGCCCGGCCAGCATCAGGTGTTCGGCCTGCACGATGGGCAGCGTGGTCAGGCGCACGACGGCGGCGAGGGCCGGATCGGCGAGTGCCCGCCGGCGCAGGTCCTCGGTCATCGCCAGCAGCGGCAGATGGCCGGGATTGACCCAGAGCAGGTTGAGCAGGGCGAGGTTCTCGCGCAGCGTTTCGGCCTGCAACTGCGGGTGCATCCGGGGGAAGAGGACTTCGTCGAGCACGTCGTGCAGCGCGCGCTCCAGCACGGCGTCCCATTCCATGCCCCAGCGGCAAGCCTGGCGCAGCCGCTCCAGCTCCGGCGCGTCCTGGCCGCTGAACACCGCCAGCCGGGTGACGGCGCAGGCGAGTTCCATGGTGTCGAAATGCCAGTAGGCCGTGCCGAAGCGAGTGGCGGCGCGGCTGCCGTCGGCATCCAGCAGGGCGGCGCGCAACGTCTCGGCGGGCGTGCGTTTCAGCAGTGCGAGGTAGGTGGTGCTGTGGTGCCGCGGATGCACGCGCCAGTAGCCCTGGCGCTGCGGGTGTTCGACGATCAGGCCCGCGGCGGCGAGGGCGTCCATGGCCGTGCGCACCTGCTCGCCGGTGTAGCGCTTGCCGTCCCGGTTGCGCCAGCCCAGCTCGGCCAGCAAGGTCGCGATCCACGTGCGCACGCGGTAGGTGGCGCCGAGCGCCAGGGCCTGGAGGACATCGCGCTGTTCGCGCGCAGCGCCATCGGGTTCAGGAAGTGGAAGTGGGGTCTCACGCATGGCGCCACATTTTGCCTCGTTTGAGGGGTGGCACCCGGCTTGCGGGATACCGTTTGTGGCGAGGACCTATTTTTCCCGGAGCGTGCAGGGATACAAATATTGGAACTAATTGGTTTCATTTCGTGACCGTCACTCGAATATGGGGGTATTGCCTATATGGATGGACCGCTGCCGGTTCGAGGTCATCACCAGTTTGCGGGGATCGGGTGTGGAGCCCGTGTTTTACCCCCGTGTTCCCGTGGTGGCTGGTGTTTGTTTTTTTCAGATTAGCCATAACAATGGATTCCATGCGGGCAAGCCTGAACAAACAGGCAAGGGGAACAAGAATGGCAAATGAATATCAGGTGGCGATCCTGTTGCCGGTGCAAGGCACGGACGCGGCGCTCGACCGGACCGTGGCCAGCGTGCTGGCACAGACCGAAACGCGCTGGACGCTGTGGCTGATCGAGTCGGACGACGCGCGCGGTCGCGCAGCACGCTGGATCGGGGGCGATCCGCGCATTCAGTGCGTCCGGCAGATCGGGCGTGGGTGCGCTGCGGGGCTGGGTCAGGCGCTGGCCCGGTGTCCGGGCGACTACACGGTGTTCCTCGACGCGGAGCACTGCTGGGAACCGGGCTTCCTCGCGCTGACGACGGCCTTCCTGCAGTCGAATCCGCTGGAAGACGTGGTGTGCATGGACGCGGTCGAGTCGTCCGGCCCGTCGGTCGTTGCGGCCCGCCGCTCGATCTTTCGCGAACGCGGGGCGCTGCGCGATGCGCTGGACCTGCCAGCCGGCACGGTGCCCGACGCCGTGCTGGAGGGCGCCTGCTGGTACCGCGGTGAACTGGCGCAGCATCTGCGCTGGGGCCTCTACAGCCGGATGGCGGTGACGCTGATGACCGCCGATGTGGCGCTGCGGCTGGCGCCGGCACTGGGCCGTGACAGCACCGCGCTGGACTACCGCCTGCAGGCCCGCCTGGCCCGAACCTGTCCGGTGAACCTGCTGGCGCTGACGGGCGCGGTCCGGTGGCCGACACCCTGGTCTGCCGAGCAGGAGCTGCAACAGGAACGCGATGGGCTGGAAGTGTTCGACGAGATCCATGGTCGCCAGTGGGAGACCGATCCGGAAGTGGCCCGCCTGCGCCGTGAGCGCCTCTCGCGGCTCCAGCGATCGCCGTTACAGCGCCTGCTCGGCCACATGCGCGAACTGGGCTGCCAGACCGCACGCGCTGTGTTGCGGGCCAGCGGCTTGCCTGGCGTCCCCCATGCGCGCGCCTCCGCACCCATGGACCTGGGCGGCCCGCAGGTGCGCCACCAGCGCTGACGACACCCGCCGCCCGGCGGGAATCATGCACGCCGCGCCGCGATCCATGAATTAGTTTTCAAAGACTGGCTTTATCGTGTCACCTGTTCAAGCGCCCCGGGAATAAGGGGTCTTTGGGTGTCATATCTATTTCTCGGATGAATGCGTGATGTATTTTTGTTTTGGTATTTGGTTTCCCATGAATATTCGGACTGAATAGGTTCCGAAAACAATGTTGCTCACCTGGAGTAAAGAAGTGAATAAATGCGCAGCAGCCCCGGTCTGTCTTTTCGTGCACGCACGGGCGGCGTTGACGCGGCAGACCGTCGCCTCCTTGCTGACCAATCGACTGGCGGCGGACAGCGAATTGCATGTGTTTTGCGACGGCCCGCGTCCGGGCCAGGAACAGCGCGTGCGGGAGGTGCGGGCGTACGTGCGGTCGATCACCGGATTTGCCCGGGTCGTGCTGCACGAGCAGGAGGTCAATCTGGGGTTGTCGCGGTCCATCATCGGCGGTGTGTCCGAGATGCTGAAGACCCACGAGCGCGTGATCGTGCTGGAAGACGACCTGAAGCTCTCGCCCGGCTTCCTGGACTTCATGAACCAGTCGCTGCAGGCCTATGCGGCGAATCCGCAGGTGATGAGCGTGTCGGGGTATGCCTTCCCGATCCGGCACGACCGTTCACTGGCGCAGGACGCCGTGTTCGGCGTTCGGGCCTCGTCCTGGGGCTGGGCCACCTGGCGGGACCGCTGGCAGGCCATCGACTGGGAGGTCTCCGAGTACGCCCGCTTCCGCGGGAATCCGCTGCGCCGGCGCCAGTTCAACCGCGGGGGCAGTGACCTGTCCTGCATGCTGGACCGCCAGATGGCCGGCCAGATCGACTCATGGGCCATCCGGTTCTGTTTCCACCAGTTCCTCCATGGGCTGGTCGATGTCTTCCCGGTGCGCTCGCTGGTCGAGAACTTCGGCTTCGGTGCGGGTGCGGAGAACTGCAAGCAGGATGTGCGTGGCTGGACGTCCGAGATGATGGAGGCGCCGCCGACCCGGTTCCGCCTGCCGGCGGACGTCCGGACGGACCCCGGCGTGCTGCGGCAGTTCCGCAGCTTCAATAGCCTGCGCGCCCGGGCGATCCGGGTCGCGAAACGCCAGTGGCTGTCTCTGCGTGCGCGGTTCGGACCGTCTGCGTCAGCCGCCGCCGCGCCGAAAGCCGGTGGTCCGAGCCGGCTGGGTCCCCTGTCGCCGCGGTAAGCGGCGTGCCGCCTGCTGCGCGCTGCGCCAGAGCGGGCGCAGCGGTGGGCGTTGCGCCGTATCGGCATAGCGCCACTGGCTGAGCAACTCCAGCGGACGGCGAAGTTCGGTCAGATCGGCCGTGGTCGCGGTCATGGTCGCGAGATGCGCCAGCAGGCCGGTCGGTGCCAGATGGCCGGGCATCTCGTAGCCACGGCGCCGCAGGATCTGCAGCAGGCGCGCATGCCCCAGCAGCCAGGGGTCCCGCCGCTGCAGCCGTGTCCGCAGCGCCACCCAGGCAGCCCCGATGCCCACGACCGCGGCGAATGCGCCGGCCAGCCACTGGCCCAGCGCTCGGCTGTCGACACCGTCCCAGCCCAGCGCACGGAGCAGGTCCTGCTGGCGGTGGCTGGAGTAACCCAGCACCCACTGGTTCCACTGGTGCTCGGCCGCTCCCCAGAGGGCGCGTGCCTGTTCGAGCAGCTGGGGATCGAGCTGGAGCAGCGTCTGGCCGACCAGTCCGCGGGGGGCGGCCAGCCGCTCGCCACGCTCGATGCGCTCCGGCGCGACCGCGCCCGTCGGATCGAGGCGCACCCAGCCCCGGTGGCCTTGCCAGTATTCGACCCAGGCGTGCGCGTCACGCTGGCGCACCTCCAGCACGCCGTTGAGCGGATTCACCTGACCGCCCAGGTAGCCGGTGACGATGCGGGCCGGCACGCCCCAGCGGCGCAGCACCACGACGACCGCGCTGGCGTAGTGCTCGCAGAAGCCGGCGCGGCGGTCCAGCCAGAAGCTGTCCACGGGGTCTGGCCCGGACAGGCCGGGGGCGAGGGTGTAGACAAAGGGCTGCTGGCGGATGTGGTCCAGCAGCCACTGGGCGCGGCGGGCGCTGTCGGCGCGTGGCGGGCCGAGATTGGCGCCATGTTCGTCGGCCCAGGCGATGGTGCGCGGATGCTGTCCCTCTGGCACCGCCAGGTAGGGCCGCCAGCGCGGGTCGTCGGGCTGCACCGGCTGGTCCGGGGGCGTGGCGGGGTCGTGCACCGGGGTGTCGAGCACGGCGGTGGCCTGCACGCGCAGGCGCTCGGTCAGCGGGCGCTCGGGGGTCCACGCGCCTTCGGGGTCGCGCAGCCAGGAGCGGTCGGGTCCGGCGTCGGGCTGTGTCGGCGCGGTCCGGGCGTTTTCCAGCAACGGCAGCGTGCCCAGGCCCAGCGGCTCGACGGTCATCTCGTAGCGCACCTGCCGGGCCGGGGTGGCGGCCACGGCGGGATCGGTGCCCGCGGTGAACCGCCGTCGGCGCTGCCAGCCGCTGCCATCCGGCTCGCTCAGCACCGGGCCGCGGAAATACAGCTGCGAGGATGCAGGCGCCGGGCCGTCGAACTGCAGCCGCAGCGCGAGCGTGTCGTCCTGCGCCAGCTCGGCCACATCGCCCAGCGACAGGTGGTCGGACAGGCCGGTGCGGGCCGTGCCCGGCCCGGGCATCGACCACAGCGGCGCCACCCGCGGAAACAGCAGGAACAGCGCGACCACCAGCGGCAGGCCCGTCAGCAGCAGCCGGGCCGACAGGGCCAGGGCCTGCCGCAGTGGTGGCGGGGTCTGCAGGCGGTCCGGCAGGTGGGCGAGCACCAGCGCGGTCAGCAGCAGCCACACCGACAGGCCCATCGCGACGGCCATGACCAGCGACTGCGAGTGCAGGAAATTGGCCAGCACCAGGAAGAAGCCGAGGTAGAAGACGACGGTCGCGTCCCGGCGCGCGCGCAGCTCCAGCGTCTTCAGCGCCGACAGCACGACCAGCAGCGTCACGCCCGCCGACGGGCCGAGCAGCGACTGGTGGCTGATCAGCGTGCCCGCCGAGGCGCCGACCAGCGCGAGCAGCAGCAGGTGCCGCGAGGGCAAGGCCTGGCCGCTCCATGCCAGCCACGCCCGCCAGCCCAGTGCCGCATAGGCCAGCACTGCGCACCACAGCGGCACCTGCGTGCACTGCGGCAGCAGCGTCCAGGCCAGCGCCGCCAGCAGGAACAGCGTGTCGCGCGACTCGCGCGGCAGGGCGGGCCGGCTCACGGCGGGCTCCAGAGCGCGAGGGCGTCCAGACACTGGCGCCGGTGGAGCGGGCCGGTGCCTTCCGCGATCGACAGTGCGCCGAGGCTCAGCCGGTAGGGCTGCCCCAGCGCATCGGCCTGCAGCACCCAGGCGCACAGGCGGCGCAGGCGGGCTTCGGGGTCAAGGCTGGTCAGGCGGCTGCTGTCCAGATGCAGCGCGCGGGCCTGTCGCGCCGGGGGGATGTCGCGCACCAGCAGGCCGCCGCCCGCGGCCAGGCTGCGGGCCGAGCGGCGCCACAGCACCTGCGCTGGCAGGTCCTCGCGCCGCCAGGGCCGCACGCCGGTGTCCTCGCCCGGCTCGGGCTGGAGCGCGTGCGGGCGGAGCGGGGCGTCGGCCGGATCGGTGCTGCTGTCCTGGGGTATCGGCGGGGCATCGACCTCCGGCGCGGGCCAGGCCAGCGGCTGCTGGGCGATCCGCCACACGGCCCAGACCCGGAACAGTCCGAGCGGGAAGCGGCTGCTCAGTTCCAGGGCCGGGAGCGTCTGGAGACCGCGGTGCTCGAGCTTGCGGGGCAGGCGTTGCAGGGTGTCCGGGTCGGGGAGCCCGTCGATCGGCACCCCCGCCGGATCGTCCCGCCAGCGCATCACCAGCCCGTGGCGGCCGAGGCGTGTCGGGTGGCGCCAGCCGGTGGCGCTGGTCTCGTCCTGCACGGTGATCTCGATGTCGACCGCCTCGCCGACGAACCCTGCCTCGCCGACCCGCGCGCTCAGGCGCAGGCCGCTGAGCGTCGCGTGGGTGGCGTGCAAGGCCACCAGCGCGGCGCTGGCCAGGGTGAAGGTCAGCAGGTGACCGAGGTTGAGCTGGTAGTTGATCGAGCCCAGCAGCAGGCAGGCCAGCAGCACGCTGTACACCAGCCCGGAGGCGGTCGGCACGATGTAGAGCTTGCGGTGGTCGAGGTACAGCGTGTCGGTGCGGGGGTGGCGCCGGTCCCACCAGGCGCGCCAGCGCGGGCGCCATCCGGACGACAGGGGCGTGCTGCGCAAGGGACGGCGGGTCAGACGAGCCGGACCGATTCGAGCATCGCGCGCACCTGCGCGGCCCGACTGCGGCCTGCGCCGCTGCGCGGGTGCAGGCGGTGGGCCAGCACCGGCTCGGCCAGCGCCTGCAGGTCTTCCGGCGTGACATGGGTGCGGCGGGCGAGCAGGGCGCGTGCCCGCGCCGCCCGCAACCACGCGATCGCCGCCCGCGGCGAGAGGCCTTGCGTGAACCACTGGCCATTGCGCGTGGCGGCGATCAGCGCCTGCAGGTAGTCCAGCAGCGCGGGGGCGACATGGATGCGCTGCACGGCGTCCTGCGCCGCGAGCAACTCCTGCGCCGACATCACCGGCTGCAACTGCCGCACGGTCTCGCGCCGGTCGTGGCCTTCGAGCAGCGCCCGCTCGGCCGACGGGGACGGGTAGCCCAGCGTGAGGCACATCAGGAAGCGGTCGAGCTGGCTTTCGGGCAGGGCGTAGGTGCCGAGCTGTTCGGCCGGGTTCTGGGTGGCGATGACGAAGAAGGGGCTGGGCAGGGGCCGGGTCTCGCCGTCGAGGGTCACCTGGCGCTCTTCCATCGCCTCCAGCAACGCGCTCTGGGTGCGCGGGCCGGCGCGGTTGATCTCGTCGGCCAGCAGCACCTGCGTGAACACGGGGCCTTGATGAAAGACAAATCCCTCGCGTGCGCGCTCGTAGACACTGATCCCGACCAGATCACTGGGTGTCAGGTCGGCGGTGAACTGCACTCTGGAGAATTGCAGGCCGACCGAAGCAGCCAGGGTCTGAGCCAGGGTGGTCTTGCCGACACCGGGAACGTCCTCGATCAGCAGGTGGCCACCGGCGAGCAGGCAGGCCACGCTGTCGAGGATCTGTGCAGGCTTGCCGACCACCACCGATCCGATCTGCTCGACGAGGCGCTCCAGCGTCTCGGTCAAGGGCGTGGCCGGAGTCGGGGGTGTCAGGAGCGTGTGATGTGGGCGGTTCATCATCGGTGATACCTTACCCGAACCGAAACGAAGCTTGAGGGACAACACAGCGGGCGGCGGACGCCCGGTGTGCCAGACAACATGAGCACTGCCTTTTATTCCCATCCCGACTGCCGCGGCCACGACATGGGCCCCGGTCACCCGGAGTGCCCCCAGCGCCTCGACGCGATCGAGGACCACCTGCTCTCCACCGGGCTGGACATCGCGCTGCTGCGGCCCGAAGAGGTGCCGCTGGCGAAACACTCCGACCTGATGCAGGCGCACAGCGAGGGCTACCTGCTCGAACTCGACGAGTTCATGCAGCAGGCGATCCTGACCGGCGAGCACCGCGCGCTCGACCCCGACACCACCGTCGGCCCCGGCACCCGCCAGGCGATGCTGCGGGCGGCGGGCGCGGCGGTCGCCGCCACGGACGCGGTGATCGACGGCACCTACCGCAACGCCTTCTGCGCCATCCGCCCGCCCGGCCACCACGCCACGCGCTCGGAGGCGATGGGCTTCTGCTTCTACAACAACGTCTGCATCGCGGCGCGCCATGCGCTGAACGTGCGTGGCCTGCAGCGGGTGGCGATCATCGACTTCGACGTCCACCATGGCAACGGCACCGAGGACATCATCGCCGGCGACGAGCGGGTGCTGATGTGCAGCTTCTTCCAGGACCAGCTCTACCCCTACAGCGGCGGCGTGCCGATGGGCGACAACATGGTCAACGTGCCCGTGCCGGCCTACAGCCGCGGCATGGAGGTGCGCGAGCTGATCGATATGTACTGGATCCCGCGGCTGGAGGAGTTCAAGCCCGAGATGATCTTCATCTCCGCCGGTTTCGACGCCCACCGCGAGGACGATCTGGGGCAGCTCGGACTGGTCGAGGCCGACTACGCCTGGATCACGCAGCGCCTGGTCGACATCGGCGACCGCTACAGCCAGGGCCGCATCGTCTCGTGTCTGGAAGGTGGTTACGTGCTGAGTGCGCTGGCGCGCAGCGTCGCGGCCCACCTGCGGGTGCTGGCCGACGTCTGACGCCTCGCGAGCTGGTCAGCGCGAGGCGGTCTGCGTGCGCTCGTCCGTCGGTTCGGTGGCGTAGTCGACCTCGATGCGCAGCTGCGAGCGCACCGGGCGCCCGTCCAGCTCGCCCGGCGCGAAGGCGCTGCGCAGGAAGGTCTGCCGGGCGGCGTCTTCCAGCGCGGCCGGCAGCCCGCTGTCCTCCGCCTCGTCGATGCGCACCCGCTGCACCACGCCGCGGTCGTCGATGTACAGGGTCAGCACCGCGCGGAAGTGCCCGGATGGCGCCAGTTCCGGATAGAACAGGTCAATCGATTGCTGCGGTGCAGGCCCGCGGGTGAGCAGCCGGCTCGGCAGGTAGTCCGCGTCCGGATCACCCGCCTGCGCGAGCGGACCGGCGCCAGTCGGCGGAAGTTGATCCAGGTCCGGCGGAAGCGGTGCCGGAGGTTGCGACTGCGGCTGCGGTTGCCGGGCGACTGGCCGCTTCGTCGCGGCAGGCGCGGCGATCCGGCGTGTCGTGTCCGGAACAACGGCTGCGGTGCTGGTCGAACGGTGCGGCGTTTCGAGCCGGACCAGCATGCCCGGGCGCGCTGGCTGGCCAAGCGTTCCGCCAGCGTGCCCGGCCACCGAGGCCGGACCGGACAGCAGCACGCCGACGTGCAGCAGCAAGGAACCCGCCACACAACCCGCCAGCAGCACGCGCCGTCCGGCCATGTCAGTTCAGCTCTCGCCAGGCCGCGCGGCGCAGGGTGTTGGAGCGGTTGTTGATGCCGGCCCCGGCCGCCTTCAGCTGCGTGCTCTGGTCGCGCTTGGTGAAGAAGGCGCTGACCCGCCCGGTGCTGTCCATCACGCGACCGACGCCGACGATGAGCGAGTTCGAGACTTCGACATCGCGTACGTCGCCCGAAGGCAGCAGGAACTGGTACAGGTAGGAGCTGCCCCCGTTGCCGCAGGGGTCACCGTTCGGCACGGTCGATGCGAAGGCGATCAGGCCCGAGGCCAGCGGAATGCCGTCCAGCGAGACCCGCTCGCCGCTGGACTGGTTCAGGTCGACATACCAGCCGTTCTGGGCGTTCCAGTCGACGGACTGGGCCTGGTCGAGCAGGCGCTGGCTGTTCAGTTCCTGTCGCACCAGCTTGGCCTTGGGGTCGCGCAGCGGACCCAGGCTGGTGGCGCCCAGCGTGTCGCGGATCGAGTAGATCGTCTGCAGACCTGTCGAGGTCAGGTCGGCGTTGTTGAGCAGCTGTCCGGTGCCGAAGGAGACGACGGTGATGGGGACGTTGTCGTTCACCAGCTCGGTCAGCACCGGCTTGCCGGTGATGGGCTGCGGCACCAGATTCGGCCCCAGCGCCTGTCCGAGCAGCGTGGCTTCGGCGCCGGACGGCGCCACCCGGTCGTCGTGGTCGAAGCGCCACAGGTTGCCGAGCATGTCGCCGGCATAGAAGCGCAGCGCCGTGTTGTCGGCGTCGCTGGGCACCCAGGCGTTGAGGCGGCCGAGGTTGCTGGGGGTGGTGGTGTCTCCGGCTGCGGTGACGATCTCGCCCGCACTGGTGCGCAGCTTGCCGGTCAGGGCGTCCACCAGGTAGAGGCGTCCGCGGCCGTCGCCGACATTGTTGATGCCCGAGGTGAATGCGACCAGCCAGGTGCCCTTGGCGTCCTTGGTGATCACCGGGTTGCCGAAGGTCAGGCCGAGGTTGGCGTCCGAAAATTCCCAGAGCAGCGCGGGCGAAGCGGGGTTCGTGATGTCGAGTGCGTAGTAGTAGCGGCCACCGGCGCCCATGCCGCCCACGAGGATGGTGTGCCACTGGCCGTTGGCGTAGACATCGCCGATCGTCGGGGTGGCGTCGAGCAGGTTGGTGTGGGCAGCGTCGTAGGCCACGTCGGCGAGCCGGCGCAGGTGGGGCAGCACGCCGCGTGGCACGAAGGCCCACAGCTCCTCGCCGCCGGCAAGGTCGGTCTCGTTCTCGCCGACCTGGAAGGCGTGCAGCAGGCCATCGTTGGCGGGGGCATAGACCATCTTGGTGCGGTTGGCGTGGTCGGTGATGAACTGGCTGTAGCCGGCATCGCCGTACTTGAACGGCGGCTTGGCAACATAGACCGGGGCCGCATTGACAAAGTCCCCCAGGCGGGAATAACGGTTGCGGAACACCTGGTTGTCCGGGGCCACCGCACCCAGCTGGAACTGCATGTCACCGCGCAGGAAGTTGACCAGGTTCTCGCCGGTGGCCTTGTCACGCGCAGCTGGCGAGAGGCGATTGCACTGGGACAGCGGCCGCGGGCCGGTGCACAGCTCGTCGAAGTCCGAGTTGTATTGCAGGGTTACCAGATTGGCGTAGGTGAAGTCGAGCAGCGCGCCGGCACCGTTGCCGAACAGGATGCGCCGCGGACGGTCGGTCAGGTTGCGTTCGTCCAGCCGGGTCTTTGCACTCCAGACGGCCTGGCCCTTGCTGGTGTCCGGGGCGATCAGACCGGCGGTGACCGCGTCGGTGGTGAACTGGAAGGCGCGCAGGTCGCCGTACCAGTTGGGCGAGTTGCTGTAGCTCGGCAGGAAGACCCAGTTGTCGCCGGTGACGGGCGTGAGCGAGCTGGCCGATGCGGCTGCGCTGGAGCCGGTGTCCTTGCTGATCTCGTTGAGCGTGGTGCCGATGGCGTCGGACAGGGTCTGCGGGTCGGTGGCCGAGAAGTACTGGCCGCGGCCGTTGACGGCGGCGTGCCACAGGTCGTCGATGTGGGTGGCGTTGGTGGTGTTGGGCGTGGCGCTGACCGTGCCGATCGGAACCGGCCATTCCTTGCCGTTGCGCCCCGCCTGGATGTCGGCGTAGTCACCCGTGGTCAGCGAGAGGTAGTTGCGGTCGTAGGACAGGGTGCCGCGCACGCCCAGGCCAACGGTGAAGGTGTTGAGGTGCTGGTGGGTTGCGGTGTCGCGCTTGGTGACCGGCACGTTGTTGGGGAAGTCGCTGCGCAGGTCGGTGGCCCAGAAGTACTGGGCTACGTCGGCCAGTGAATCGCTGTCACCACCGCCTGCTGCGCCTGTACTGTCCTTCATCGGACGTGCTTCCGCCCCGTCTTGCTGCCCCACGCGGCTGCCGTCAACCTTGAGTGGCCCGTAGCTGGCAGTCTCCAAACCAGCATAGCCGCTTAGTCCACTATTCCAATAGCCATCAGTGGACAGCAGCGCGTAGTTGCGCTGGCAGGAGTACTGCATGGGATCCATGCGCTGGCCGGCGATCTTGTTGGCGAAGTAACGGCCGGTCTTGGACAGGGCGCCTCGCAGCGGCGTGAACCCCTCGGCGGTCTGTGCGGTGTAGAGCAGGTCGTAGAAGTCGCTGCGCTGGGCCGGGGTGAAGTCCTTGACGTCGAGGAAGCTATTGCTGGTGACGCTGCTGTCGCTGATGACGGTGAAGCCGACGCGGAAGCCTTCCCCGATGTGGCGGAAGGCTTCGCCGGTGGCGGTGCGCATCAGCAGGCGCCGCGTCCGGTAGTAGGCGTACCAGTTGGCGTATTGCTGCCGCAGCACCGCGTCCGAGGCGGTGGTGACGGTGACCCGCAGGAACTGGTCCGACGCCTCGCTGCGGCTGAGCGTGCAGTCCTTGTAGAAGGGCGTGTTCTGGTCGATGCTGCCATTGGGCAGATAGGTCCAGGACAGCGGGACCAGCTTCTTGTCGTTCTTGTAGGTGTAGTAGATGCTGCCGTCGAGCGAGGTCGATCCGGCGGACGGATTGAAGCCGTCCTCCGGCGCCGCAGTGAAGCTGGCGTCGGGAAAGGAGGTGCCGTCGGCCCGCACTGGCGGACGGTAGGGCAGCACGGGGTTGAAGGCCAGGCCATTGCAGTGGGCCGAGCGGTAGCCGTAGTTCTCGCCGATCACGCCGTCGCCGTCGTACACGCCCGCCTCGTCCGGCATGTAGGAATAGCCCATCGAGCCGGAATCGTCCAGGATGAACATGATGTTCGGCTTGACCTGGGACAGCGAGGCATTCAGCGGGACGTTGGAGACATCGACGAGCGCCGCGTGGGCGCCGCCGCCGATCATCCCGCAGGCCAGCGCCGCGGCGAGGGCCAGCCGGGCGGGAGGTTGGTGGCACAGGGTCATGGGTCTGGGTCTCATGGCGTTTCGGCTCGGTGCCTCAGAAGTGCACCAGCGTTTCGGTGGTGCTGACCGTGTTGCGCGCGCCCTGGGCACGCACGACGATGCGGTAGTACTCGGCCATCGTGGTGGAGCCGATGCGCACCGGGTTCTGGCTGTTGATCTCGCCGCGCTCGCCGGTGACTTGGCTGCTGGCGTTCAGCGGCCGCGGGCACTGGTTGGTGCCGACGGTCGAGTTGCCGTCCTCGGAGCACAGCCGCACGATCAGGAAGCGCGCCGTGATCTGGTTGGCCAGCGATTTCTCTTGGGCGGGCAGGCAGTCGACGGGCGTCGGGCCGCGCTGCGAGCGGCAGCTGTCGTTGTTCCAGTCGATGGCGACCCGGGTCGCGGAGGTGCTGGTCGACGTGGGGTCCAGTCCGGGAACGAGTTTGGCCCAGTAGCCCTGGTCGCGCTGGGTGATGTTCAGCCCGTCCGGATTGGCCTTCTGCTGTGTTTCGAGCCACCGGATGGCGAGCCGGGTGGCCTCGTCCGTGGCCAGCAGCGTGTCCTGCTTGAAGCTCAGGTTGCCGAGGATGGTGGTGCCGGTGTCGACCGAGCGGATCATCGCCACGGCCGCCAGCGACAGCGCCACCACCGTGATCATGGCAAACAGCAGCGAGGCGCCGCGCTGCCGGCCGCGGGGCAGGGTGATCGGAGTGACATTCATCGCGGGGTGGTCCATGGGCGGCTCACGCGGGCTGCCAGAGCAGGTTGCGCAGGGGAATCACGGTCTCGAAGACCTTGTAGCGGTAGTTGCGCCAGTCGTCGCCCGCACCGGGCGGGGACTTCTCGACGTGGAGCGACTCGGCCGTGGTGCCGTCCGGATACCAGATTGGCAGGCTGGACGTGACCCAGTCCGTGGCCGCCTGGTTGGGTCGCCGCTCGTTCTGCGTGCTGCGGGCAACCACGGCCACCCGCACGGCCACGACGCGCTGCCAGCCTTTGGCGGTGGTCGGCGACACGGGGGTCCAGACGTCGGCCACCTGGTCGGCGGGCACGCTGGTATCGATGCCGTAGACGGCCTGCAACTGCACGATCTGCGGATACAGGTCGTCGGCGACGCGCTGGCCGGTGCTGCTGTCGAAAGAGACCTGCCGCAGGTGATAGGGCGCCTGCGGCGCTGGCGTGTCGCACTGCGCATCGGCCAGCCCGGTGAGGCAGTAGCGCCGGCTGACCAGCGTGCCGAGGTCGAGCAGCAGGCTGCCGGCCGGATACGAGATGTCGGTGCTGTTGAGCCCCGGAAACACGGTGGTGCCGAGGTCCTGGTTCCACGGGCCGTTGGCGCCGGCGTCGTGAAAGATCTGGGCGCTGCCAACCACCGGCTCGGCGCTCACATTGAACAGGCTGCAATAGCGGGACGGGTCGGTCTGGTCCGGGGTCGGCACGGGCACGGCCAGCATCAGGTCGCCCTTGTGGTGTCCCAGGTCGGTGTTGGCACTGACGACGAAGACATTGCTTTCCTTGGTGTGGGCGCCCGCGACCCGGGTCGGGAGCGCGAAGTCCGTGTGGTTGCTCATCAGCACGTCGAGGCTGTCGGGCGCACCGTCCGCGCCATCGGTGATGACCACCGGCGCCAGCGTGCGCTCGAACTTCCCGACCACGCCGGCACGCTGGCCGACGATGCGGCAGCCGGTGGCGCCGCCTTCGGTCAGGCCGTAACCGCTGGCCTGCACGTCGCGCTGCAGGGTCTGCAGGGCCAGCGCGCCATTGACCTGGGCATCGGAGCCGGCGGTGATGGTGCGCTTGCGGCCTTCATAGACGGTGGTGACCTGCGCGATCACGAGGACGGCGAGCAGGCCGATGACCATGCCGATCATCAGCTCGATCAGCGTGACGCCGCGCTGGGCGGCCGGGGAGACAGGGGACGCGGTCATGGCGCTCGGGTCAGGGCAGGGCGGGATTCGGGTTGATCGCGGTCGTGGTCTCGAACTGGTGCTGGTCGTCGCTCGGCGCCTTCCAGGTCACCTTGACCGTGACTTGACCGGGCTCGGTCTTCGACACCAGCGCCTGGCCGACACCGGTCGGCAGGCGTTCGCTCACCCGTTCGCGCCAGCGCTGGCAGGGCGGGTGGCCGGCGCAGGCACCAGCGTCGTAGAGCGCCAGGTTGCGGCTGTCGGTCCACATCAGACCGACGAGGTCGCTGGCGAGGTAGGCGGCATCGGCGCGGTACTTGGCGCTGCTGCTGGCACGGGTCATCGACGCCTGCAGGCCGACCAGACCGAGCACGGCCAGTGCGAAGATGAGCAGCGCGATGAGCGCTTCCAGCAGGACGAAGCCGTTCGGCTTCGGGGCCGGGAGCTGGGGGCGGGGGGAGCGGCGGGGGGTCACGCGGGCCTCCTCAGTTCACCAGGCAGCGCCGGGTGTCGAGCGGATCGGTGGCGGCCGGATCGCAGGTGCGCACGGCGCCGCCGGTGTTCAGCACCACGTGCAGCGTCCGGGTGGTGCTGCTGCCGGGGTGGGAGATCACGATGCAGCGGATCGGGGCGGGATCGGCCTGCGCGCGGCCGAAGCCGTTGAACACGACCTGGGCATGGGTGGCGGCGCTCCTGCAGTTCGCGTCGCGCACCTCCACCTGGACGCCGGCCGAGCCGTCGCCGCGGGCGTGGCGCTCCACCAGCCGGGTGCCGGTCGTGGTGCCCAGTGGTTGGCCGCACTGGCCGGCCGGGCTGTCCAGACTCACGACCCACGAGGCCGAGCTGGCGGACAGGGCGCAGGAATCGTCCAGCGTGCCCGGCTGCGCGACATTGGAGACCAGGGAGAACATGACCGGTTCATTGCGCTGCACCGCGAGCGCTCGGGCGCGGCTCAGGCCGCTGCTGATCGACTCGGCGGCGTTGCGGATCTCGATGTCCAGCATCCAGTCACGCACCATCGGCGTGACGGCCAGCAGCAGCGCAGCCAGCACCGCCAGCGTCACCATCAGCTCGATCAGCGTGAAGCCGCCCGGGCTGCGAGGGGGCGCCATCGTCACCACCATGCTCAGCACTCCGACCCGCGCTTGAGCCAGCAGGCCTTGCTGACCACGTCGCCCTTGAACTTGACCGTGCCCTGCTGGCCGGCCTCGTTGAGGGTGTAGTCGTGGCCTTTGGTGTGCGGGCTGGTGCCGGTGGCGGTGAGCGTGTAGGCCTGGTTGCCGTTGGTGCCGCTGAGCTTGCAGGCGTAGCTGAACTTGGCCCCGTTGACCGGCACATCCGAGAAGCTGATCTTGCCTTCCGAGCAGGTGTTGGTGCCGTACTGGCGGTTGTCCTGGTAGTACTGCTCCATGGCCACGCGCTGGCTGGCCAGGGTGCTGAAGGCTTCCGGCAGTTCGCCGCGGCGGAGGTAGTCGCTGTACGCCGGCAGGGCGATGGCGGCCAGGATGCCGATGATGGCGATGGTCACCATCACCTCGATGAGTGTGAAGCCGCGCGAACGCGCAGCGCGCCGACCGGTGGCGGGGACAGGAGCAGAAGCGAAGGCGGGCAGGGCCATGTCGGCAGGCGACCGGGGAATCGCGCAAAAATGAAAGAGTGAGGGGATGCTAGGCGCCCCGTGCGTTCCCGTCACGCGGGCGGGCTGCCGTTGGTCGGACCCAGCCGGCCGTTCGTCGGCTGGATTGCCGCGGCATCGCTGTACCGCAGCCACACGCTTGCGGCGACAATAGAAGATTGGCAACAGACAACCTACCAAGAACTCCATGGCCCAGTACGTTTTCACGATGAACCGCGTCGGCAAGATCGTGCCGCCGAAGCGGCAGATCCTCAAGGGCATCTCGCTGTCCTTCTTCCCCGGTGCCAAGATCGGCGTGCTCGGCCTCAATGGCTCGGGCAAGTCGACGCTGCTGAAGATCATGGCCGGCATCGACAAGGACATCGAAGGCGAAGCCACCCCGATGCCGGGTCTGAAGATCGGGTATCTGCCGCAGGAGCCGCAGCTCAACCCGGACCAGACCGTGCGCGAGGCGGTCGAGGAAGGCATTGGCGGCGTGATCGCGGCCAAGAAGCGCCTGGACGAGGTCTACACCGCCTACGCCGACGAGAACGCCGATTTCGACGCGCTGGCGGCCGAGCAGGCCGAGCTGGAGTCGATCATCGCCGCGGCTGGCAGCGAGAACACCGACCTGCAGCTGGAAATCGCCGCCGACGCACTGCGCCTGTCGCCGTGGGACGCCGTGATCGGCAACCTGTCCGGTGGTGAAAAGCGCCGCGTGGCCCTGTGTCGCCTGCTGCTGTCCAAGCCGGACATGCTGCTGCTGGACGAGCCCACCAACCACTTGGACGCCGAGTCGGTCGAGTGGCTGGAGCACTTCCTGCAGCGCTTCACCGGCACCGTGGTGGCCATCACCCACGACCGCTACTTCCTCGACAACGCGGCCGAGTGGATCCTGGAACTCGACCGTGGCCAGGGCTTCCCGTACAAGGGCAACTACTCCGACTGGCTGGAAGGCAAGGGCAAGCGCCTGGAGCAGGAGCAGAAGACCGAAGACGCCCGCGCCCGCGCGATGAAGGTCGAGCTGGAGTGGGTGCGCAAGAACGCCAAGGGCCGCCAGGCCAAGAGCAAGGCGCGTCTGGCCCGTTTCGAGGAACTGAGCGACGTCGACTACCAGAAGCGCAACGAGACCAACGAGATCTTCATCCCGGTGGCCGAGCGCCTGGGCAATGAAGTGATCGAGTTCGACGGCGTCACCAAGAGCTTCGGCGACCGCGTGCTGATCGACAACCTGAGCTTCAAGGTGCCGGCGGGCGCCATCGTCGGCATCATCGGCCCGAACGGTGCCGGCAAGTCGACGCTGTTCCGCCTGATCCAGGGGGTCGAGAAGCCGGACAACGGCGACGTCAAGATCGGCAAGACCGCGCGCCTGGCCTTCGTGGACCAGAGCCGCCAGAGCCTGGACGACACCAAGACGGTGTGGCAGGACGTCTCCGGTGGTCTGGACAACATCGTGGTGGGCAAGTTCGTGATGCCCAGCCGCGCCTACATCGGCCGCTTCAACTTCAAGGGCAACGACCAGCAGAAGCTTGTTGGCAGCCTGTCGGGCGGTGAACGTGGCCGCCTGCACCTGGCCAAGACGCTGGCACAGGGCGGCAAT
Source organism: uncultured Sphaerotilus sp. (assembly GCF_963924895.1). Taxonomy (NCBI): domain Bacteria; kingdom Pseudomonadati; phylum Pseudomonadota; class Betaproteobacteria; order Burkholderiales; family Sphaerotilaceae; genus Sphaerotilus; species uncultured Sphaerotilus sp. The sequence goes on along the minus strand of NZ_CAWURG010000003.1, from coordinate 117,345 downwards.
GTGCTGATGCTGGACGAACCGTCGAACGACCTGGACGTCGAAACCCTGCGCGCGCTGGAAGAGGCGCTGCTGGAGTTTGCCGGCTCGGCCATGGTGATCTCCCACGACCGCTGGTTCCTGGACCGCATCTGCACGCACATCCTGGCGGCTGAGGGCGATTCGCAGTGGGTTTTCTTCGACGGCAACTACCAGGAATACGAGGCCGACAAGAAGCGTCGCCTGGGCGAAGAGGGCGCGCGTCCGAAGCGCTTCCGCTACAAGGCCCTCAAGTGATGCGGCTGCGTACTGGTGTTAAATTGATTCGTAACTTGACCTGCAACGCCTCCGGAGCACGCGCATGAAACAGATCACCGCCATCATCAAGCCCTTCAAGCTCGAAGAGGTCCGCGAGGCCCTGGCCGAAGTGGGCGTCACGGGCCTGACCGTCACCGAGGTCAAGGGTTTCGGTCGCCAGAAGGGCCACACGGAGCTGTACCGCGGTGCCGAGTACGTGGTCGACTTCCTGCCGAAGGTGAAGATCGAAGTGGTCGTGAAGACGGTGGACGTCGACCGCTGCCTGGAGGCCATCGTCAAGGCGGCCAAGACCGGCAAGATCGGTGACGGCAAGATCTTCGTGACCCCGGTGGAGCAGGTCATCCGCATCCGCACCGGCGAGACCGACGAAGCGGCGGTCTGAGCCCCTCGCTCAGACCATGAACCGGTGCCACAGGGCTGCGGCCCAGATGGCACCGGTCACCGCCAGGGCAAGGAAGACCGCGGCGCTGCCGAAGTCCTTCGCCCGCTTGGCGAGTTCATGCAGTTCGAAGGAAATGCGGTCGACGGTGGCCTCGACCGCCGAATTCAGCAACTCGACGATGAGCACCATCACCACACTGCCACCCAGCAGCGCCGTCTCGACCCAGGTCTGGCCCAGCCAGAAGGCCAGCGGGATCAGGACGAGGGCGAGCCAGGTTTCCTGGCGGAACGCGCTTTCACCGCGGTAAGCGCTGGTGAGGCCTTCGAGCGAGTAGCCCGCGGCGTGGCGGATGCGGTCTAGGCCGGTGCGGCCCTTGTGGGGATTGGACATGGTGGCGCGAATTGTGCCAGCGCCGCCCAGTCGTGTGCGTCGATCAGCGGCGGCGTGGCGCGGGGCGCCAGGTGACGAGCCGCGTCTGGCAGAGGCGGTCGTGCAGGAACTGCCGATCGGGCAGCAGGCGCGTCAGGGCAGCGTAGACGACCACGCCGGCCAGCAGGGCCAGTGTGTAGTCGCGGGAGCTGTGGAGATTCAGGGCTGCTGCAACCCCCAGGGCTGGCAGGAACCACAACCAGCTGAGCGCGTAGCGGGCGAGTGCCTTCGGCCACCCCAGCGGGCGCCCGTCCAGCCGGACGACCCGGACATGCCAGGTCTTCATCGCGACGGTCTGGCCGCTGTGGACCCAGAACCAGGCGAAATACAGCCCCAGCATCGCGAACAGGAAGCCTTGCAGTTCCATGCGCCCCTGGAGGGCGTGGCGCTGGTTGGTGATGGTCGAAAACAGCAGGCCGGACACCATCAGCACACCGAACAGGACCACCCCTTCATAGAGCATGGCTGCGAGCCGCCGACGCAATCCCGGTGTGGGCAGCGTGGCTGGATCGGCATCTTCAGGGGTGTAGGGCAGGGCGGTCCGGGAAGCCATCAATCAATCAGTCGGTCATGCAGGGGTCAGGGAACATCGGGTCGCGCGGCAGGCGTTGCGCCCGCACCTTGCGGACCGCGTTGGGGCAGGAGGGTGTCGTTCTGGACGAACTCCGGCGTAGCTGCAATCTTGGGCATGCCGCTCTGCTGGTGGCGCGGCGGGGTGGGCGGCTTGTTGATGGGTCTGGTGCTGGCGCCGACGCCCGCCTGGACCGTGCCGGGGGCGACCGACAGTGGTTTCACCGTCTGGGGAGTGGCCACAATGTTCGATTTGGACTGGGTGTCGCCGGAGGCCAGGGACTTGCGCGCGGCAGCCGGGGACTGCACTGCAGACGCGGCGAGAGGTCGGCTACCGGCCTGGGTGAGCAGGGCCTGGCGCGCGTCGGCGGGCAGGCTCTGGTAGGCCTCCCAGCGGGTCTGCCGCTCCGTGGCCGGCAATTTGCGCAGTTCTTCGAAATTGATGCGCGCCGCATTGCGTTGCGCCGGGCTCATCGTGGCCCATTCGACCATGCGTTCGTGCAGCCGATCCTGCTGCACGGCCGGGAGGCTGGCGTAGCGGTTCGCGACATCACGCCACTTCTGCTTGCGCAGGCTGTCGATCCCGTTCCACTGGCTCTGCAGCGGCTGAAGTGCCTGTCGTTCTCCAGCACTGAGTTCCGCCCACGTCGGCCCAGATGCCCCGACAGGCTGGCCCTGGGCGCCGACCTGCATCGAGAACGCCAGCGCCAGGGTGGCCAGCATCAGGCCCGAGACGGACCGCGCCCGCACCGATTGAAAGACCATGCTTTTCAACTCCCTGCCGATGCGAGCAGGCCGGGGCTTGCTTCTTCCGGCGTCACGATCGACACCGGTGCTTCGGGCGGACGGCGCAGGAACTCCCCAAATCCCTCGTCGAGATAGGCTGCCGGGGGCAGGTCGTCGCCGAGCAGTTCCGTGTCCATCTGTGCTGCACGCGCGATCTGCTCGCGGGACTCCCATTCGCCCATGCCGGTCAGACCGAGTGCCAGCACCAGTGTGGGCACGAGCCATCCCAGGCGGCTCCACCAGACCGACTCGCCCGGCCCGCCCATGCGTCCGAGCGTGGCCGTGCCAGTGTGCGCGTCAATGCCGACGATCGACATGCCCGAGGCCGCTTCGGTCTGCGGGCGTTTGGCCGCGACCGCCTGGTGGCGGGCCTGTGCCAGTGCCTGCATGCGTGCCACCCGCAATCGCTCGCTGATGTCGTGCGGCAGCGATTGCGCGCCGCCTTCGAGGCGGGCGGTCAGGCGCAACGCGAAGCGTGCCTCCAGGGCATCTGCTTCTGCGGGCAGTATGGTTCGTGCAGTCGACACGGTGTTCACAGTGAAATTCCCTTGGCTTTGAGCGCTTTGGCCAATGCATGCACTGCGCGGGAACAGTGCGTCTTGACACTACCTTCCGAGCAGCCCATGGCCGCGGCTGTCTCGGCAACATCCATTTCCTCCCAATAACGCATAAGGAAGGCTTCACGTTGACGAGCTGGCAGCGTCGAGACCGCTTCTTCGATGTGTTGCAAGGTCTGTACCCGTGCGAAGGCACTGTCGGCGCTTTCTGTATCGCCTGCGGTGGTTTCGGTGGCCAGATGTTCGAGCAGATCGAAGTCTGCGTCGCCATCGTGCCCTTCGAAATCGGAGAAATTCTTCAGGACGGCATTGCGCACCTTCTGGTGGCGAAACCAGTCCATCGTCGCGTTCGACAGGATGCGCTGGAACAGCATCGGCCACTCGTTCGTAGGCCGGTCTCCATACCGCTGCGCCAGGCGAATCATCGAGTCCTGGACGATGTCGAGCGCCGCATCCTCGTCGCGCACCATGTAGACGGTGCGCTTGAAGGCGCGTTTTTCGACACTTTGCAGGAAGTCGGACAGTTCTTGATCTGCGGCCAAGGAAGTTGCGCCGGAGGGTGCGGCGTGCAGCGTGAGCGGAGAGAGTCGAGGGCGGTGAGGACAGCGGCTGCAATTATGGCACCCACCGCCTTTGCATCGCGGTGCAGCATGGCCGTGCACAAGAGTGCGATAATCCCGCCTTCGCACGACGCGTGCAATGGTCTGCGCCGATCGCCCGACCCGGGAGATCGCGTGATCGACCCCCCGGCACCGATCCCACCCCACGAGGGCGCGGGGAGGCGCACCGATCGATTTTCGTCAGAGAAAACCCGAAAGGTTCATCCAAATGGACATGTCTGCTGCTGAACAAAAGCGTGCCGCCTCGTCGGCACCCGCCCCGCGCGACAACGCGCCCGCTGCCGAGATCAACGGTTCGGAAATCCTGGTCCGCAGTCTGCAGGCCGAAAACGTCGAATTCATCTGGGGCTATCCCGGTGGTTCGGTGCTCTACATCTACGACGCGCTCTACAAGCAAGAGACGATCCAGCACGTTCTGGTGCGCCACGAGCAGGCAGCCGTGCACGCGGCTGATGGCTATGCCCGCGCAACGGGCAATGTCGGTGTCGCGCTGGTCACGTCCGGCCCCGGTGTCACCAATGCGGTGACCGGCATCGCCACGGCCTACATGGACTCGATCCCGATGGTCGTGATCACCGGCCAGGTGCCCACGCCCGCGATCGGCCTCGACGCCTTCCAGGAGTGCGATACCGTCGGCATCACGCGCCCGATCGTCAAGCACAACTTCCTGGTCAAGGACGTGCGCGATCTGGCCGTGACGATCAAGAAGGCCTTCCACATCGCCCGCACCGGCCGCCCTGGCCCCGTGGTCGTGGACATCCCGAAGGACGTGTCGCTGAAGATGGCCACGTTCCAGTACCCGGAAACGGTCGAGATGCGCTCGTACAACCCGGTGCGCAAGGGCCACGGCGGCCAGATCCGCAAGGCCGTCGCGCTGCTGCTGTCGGCCAAGCGCCCCTACATCTACACCGGCGGCGGCGTGATCCTGGGCAACGCCTCGGCGGAGCTGCGCGAGCTGGTCGACCTGCTGGGCTACCCGGTCACGAACACGCTGATGGGCCTGGGCGCGACACCGTCCACCGATCCGCGTTTCCTTGGGATGCTGGGCATGCACGGCACCTACGAAGCCAACATGACGATGCAGAACTGCGACGTCCTGCTGGCGGTGGGCGCGCGCTTCGATGACCGCGTGATCGGCAACCCGAAGCACTTCGCCTCGGTCGAGCGCAAGATCATCCACATCGACATCGACCCGTCGTCGATCTCCAAGCGCGTCAAGGTCGACATCCCCATCGTGGGCGACGTCAAGGACGTGCTGCAGGAGCTGATCACCCAGATCCGCGAGCACCAGCAGCGCGCCGAGCCGGCCGCGATGAACGCCTGGTGGGCGCAGATCAACGAGTGGCGTGGTCGCGAGTGCCTGAAGTACAAGAACTCCGACGAGGTCATCAAGCCGCAGTACGTGGTCGAGACCCTGTGGAACCTGACCCGCGGCCGTGACACCTACATCACGTCCGACGTCGGCCAGCACCAGATGTGGGCGGCGCAGTACTTCGGCTTCGACGAGCCGCGCCGCTGGATCAACTCCGGTGGTCTGGGCACGATGGGCGTCGGCCTGCCCTACGCGATGGGCATCAAGCTGGCCAAGCCCGAGTCGGATGTGTTCTGCATCACCGGCGAAGGCTCGATCCAGATGTGCATCCAGGAGCTGTCCACCTGCCAGCAGTACGGCACGGCGGTGAAGGTCGTCTCCCTGAACAACCGCTATCTGGGCATGGTGCGCCAGTGGCAGGAACTGGACTACCAGGGCCGCTACTCGCACAGCTACATGGACGCGCTGCCGGACTTCGTGAAGCTCGCCGAGGCCTATGGCCACGTCGGCATCAAGATCGAGAAGCCCTCCGAGGTCGAACCGGCCTTGAAGGAAATGATCCGTCTGAAGGACCGCACCGTGTTCCTCGACGTGCGCACCGACCGGACCGAAAACGTCTGGCCGATGGTCAAGGCCGGCATGGGCATCTCCGAGATGCTGCTGGGCTCCGAGGACCTGTGACGCACAGGGGCGTCAGCCCCTTCCCATCCGACTGATTGTGGACAGGCCCATGGGGTGCGCCGGCGGTTACCGCTGCCGGTGCGCGGCCCATGGCCAGGAGACCGACATGAAACACATCATTGCCCTTTTGCTGGAGAACGAAGCCGGCGCGCTGTCGCGTGTCGTCGGCCTGTTCTCGGCCCGTGGCTACAACATCGAGAGCCTGACGGTCGCACCGACCGAGGACGCCTCGCTGTCGCGCATGACCATCGTCACCAGTGGCTCCGACGAGGTCATCGAGCAGATCACCAAGCACCTGAACCGCCTGATCGAGGTGGTGAAGGTCGTGGACCTGACCGAAGGCAGCTTCAGTGCCCGTGAGCTGATGCTCATCAAGGTGCGCGCCGTCGGCAAGGAACGCGAGGAGATGATGCGGCTGGCCGACATCTTCCGCGGCCGCATCATCGACGTGACCGACAAGAGCTACACCATCGAGCTGACGGGCGACTCCGACAAGCTCGATGCATTCATCCAGGCGGTGGACCGCACCGCCATCCTAGAAACCGTGCGCACCGGTACCAGCGGGATCGGGCGCGGTGAGCGCATCCTGCGTGTTTGATCGATCCCCGCTACAGACTCAGAAAACGGAACTCCCCATGAAGGTTTACTACGACAAGGATGCCGACCTGTCCCTCATCAAGGGCAAGAACGTCACCATCATCGGCTACGGCTCGCAAGGCCATGCCCACGCCCAGAACCTGAACGACTCGGGCGTCAAGGTCACCGTCGGCCTGCGCAAGGGTGGCGCTTCGTGGTCCAAGGCCGAGAAGGCCGGCCTGAAGGTTGCCGAGATCGCCGACGCCGTGCGTGATGCCGACGTCGTCATGATCCTGCTGCCCGATGAGCAGATCGCTTCGGTCTACAACGCCGAAGTCGGCCCGAACATGAAGGAAGGCGCTTCGCTGGCCTTCGCCCACGGCTTCAATGTCCACTACGGCCAGGTCGTGCCGCGCAGCGACATCGACGTGTGGATGGTCGCCCCGAAGGCCCCGGGCCACACCGTGCGCGGCACCTACGTGCAAGGTGGCGGCGTGCCGCACCTGATCGCCGTCTACGCCGACAAGACCGGCAAGGCGCGTGATCTGGCCCTGTCCTACGCCACCGCCAACGGCGGCGGCAAGGCCGGCATCATCGAGACCAACTTCCGCGAAGAGACCGAGACCGACCTGTTCGGCGAGCAGGCTGTTCTGTGCGGCGGTGCGGTCGAGCTGATCAAGGCGGGCTTCGAGACGCTGGTGGAAGCCGGCTACGCGCCCGAAATGGCGTACTTCGAGTGCCTGCACGAGCTGAAGCTGATCGTGGACCTGATCTACGAAGGCGGCATCGCGAACATGAACTACTCGATCTCGAACAACGCCGAGTACGGCGAGTACGTGACGGGCCCGAAGATCGTGACCGCGGCGACCAAGGACGCGATGCGCCAGTGCCTGAAGGACATCCAGACCGGCGAATACGCCAAGTCCTTCATCCTGGAGAACAAGGCCGGCGCCCCGACGCTGATCAGCCGCCGTCGCCTGACCGAAGAGCACCAGATCGAAGTCGTCGGCGAAAAGCTGCGCGCGATGATGCCCTGGATCAAGGCGAACAAGCTGGTCGACAAGACCCGCAACTGAGGCCCGCAACGGATGGCTTGAACGGGCATCCGCCATCGCGAGTTGAAAGTTCAAACGGCGCTTCGGCGCCGTTTTTCATGGCGTGTGCGGCATAGTAGGCAAAATGATGGAATTATTGGCTTAACAAGCTCTTCACCTCAAGGAGTTCATGCATGGCACAGGCTGTTCCGGTTCCGCACAGGGAAGAGTTCTATGGTTCGGACGATGTGGTCCGCCGGTACGCGCGGCAGTCGCTGCTGCAACTGCCCGAGCAGGCGATCTTCGAGCGCATCGGGCCCTCGCTGGCCGACAGCGAGTTGCTGGACCTGGGGGTCGGGGGAGGGCGGACCACGATCGCACTGGCGCAGCGCTGCCGGCGCTATCTCGGGGCCGATGTGGCGGCTCCGATGGTGGCGGCCTGCCGGGAGCGGTTCAGCGAGCTGTTGAAGAACCCGGAGATCCGGTTCGAAGTGGCAGACGCCCGGCGCATGCCCTTCGCGGCCGCCTCGTTCGACATCGTGCTGTTCAGCTTCAACGGCATCGATCTGGTGGGCGCCGATGCACGTGCCACGGCGCTGGCCGAATGCCGCCGTGTCCTGCGCCCGGGCGGGCACCTGGTCTATTCCTCGCACAACCTGAACTGGATGGACAGCCGCCGGGGCATCCGCTGGAAGGGCCTGCGCGACTTTGTCAAAACCCAGCGCTTCTGGTCGCAGATGCGGCGCATCAACCGCAGCGAATGGCCGATCGCGGAGCGTGCCTGGATCGAACTGCTCGACCCGCTGGCCGGCGGAAGCAACTACTACATCCGTCCGCAGGAACTGGTTCGGCAGACGCTGGAGCAGGGTTTCGAGGAGTTGCAGCTCTACGATCTGCGCGGCCAGCGGATCGACGATCCGCAGCAGCGCGCGCGATTGATGGACCCATGGGTGTACGTGCACGCCCGTGCTTCGCGATAATCCATCCCATGAACGATCACACATCGAACGACCGTCCCGATCCCCTTGACGAGTTGGATGGTCCGGCACCGAGCCGCCCGCGCCGCAAGGGCATCTACATCCTGCCCAACCTGTTCACGCTGGCGGGCCTGTTCGGTGGCTTCTACGCCGTCGTGATGGCCATGAACGGGCGCTTCGACCAGGCGGCGATCGGTGTGTTCTGCGCGATGGTGCTCGACAGTCTCGACGGCCGCGTCGCGCGCATGACCAACACCCAGAGTGCCTTTGGCGAGCAGATGGACAGCCTGGCCGACATGGTGTCCTTTGGCGCGGCACCGGCACTCATCGTCTACGAATGGGCGCTGCGCGGCCTGGGCAAGCTGGGCTGGCTGGCGGCGTTTGTCTATTGCGCGGGAGCAGCGCTGCGGCTGGCCCGCTTCAACACCAACATCGGCGTGGTCGACAAGCGCTTCTTCCAGGGCCTGCCCAGTCCGGCGGCAGCGGCGCTGGTCACCGGCCTGATCTGGGTGATGGACGACCTCGGCTACAAGGGCGTGCGCGACATTCCCTGGCTGACCTGGCTGGCCTTCGCGCTGACGCTGTACGCCGGGCTGACGATGGTCACCAACGTGCCGTTCTACAGCTTCAAGGACGTCAACTTCAAGCGCACGGTGCCCTTCATCGTCATCGTGGCGATTGCGCTCGGCATCGCCGTCATCACCTACCACCCGCCGCTGGTGCTGTTCGGCGTGTTCATCGTCTACGGCATTTCGGGCTACGTGGTCTATGCGGTCAAGAAGTCGCGGGGCCGACCGGTGAGCGTGATCGCGACCTCCACCGACGAGCCCGACGAAGAAGGTCTGCACCGCTGAAATGCGGTTCCTGCGTGCTATAGTGAATCGATGATCTGCGTTGTCCGCTTCTTCTCGCTGCGACTACTAGGAGTGCCCCGGGCGCGCTGATCAGTCACATCTGTACCCTTTGTGGATCAACGGCCCGCCTCAGCGCAACGCAGCGGGCCGTTTGTATTTGTGGTGCGGCGTTGCAGGATCCTCGTCTCCAACCTGACCGTCCCACCCCATGAGCATGTTGAGCAACCCCGCCGAGAAATACCGCCCGTTCGCCCCGGTGCGCCTGACCGACCGCACCTGGCCCGATGCCGTGCTGACGCAGGCGCCGATCTGGTGCAGCGTCGACCTGCGCGATGGCAACCAGGCGCTGATCGAACCGATGGACAGCGAGCGCAAGCTGCGCATGTTCGAACTGCTGGTGCGCGTCGGCTTCAAGGAGATCGAGGTCGGTTTCCCGTCCGCCTCGCAGACGGACTTCGATTTTGTGCGCCGGCTGATCGAGCAGCGCCGCATCCCCGACGACGTCACCATCCAGGTGCTGACCCAGGCCCGCGAGCACCTGATCGAGCGCACCTTCGAGGCGGTGGCCGGTGCGCCGCGCGTGGTGGTGCATGTCTACAACGCCACGGCGCCGGTGATGCGCCGTGTGGTGCTGGGGCTGGACGAGGACGGCATCGTCGATCTCGCCGTGACCCACGCGCGGATGATCCGCGACCGCGCCGCACAGCGCCCCGAGACGCACTGGACCTTCGAGTACTCGCCCGAGATGTTCTCCGGCACCGAGCTGGCGTTCTCCTGCCGCGTGGTCGATGCCGTCACCGCCGTCTGGCAGCCGACGCCCGCGCACAAGTGCATCATCAACCTGCCGTCGACGGTGGAGCACTCGACGCCGAACATCTTCGCCGACATGGTCGAGTGGATGCACCGCCACCTCGCCCGGCGTGAGGCGATCGTGCTGTCGGTCCACCCGCACAATGACCGTGGTACTGGCACTGCCGCCGGCGAGCTGGCGCTGATGGCCGGCGCGGACCGCATCGAGGGCTGTCTCTTTGGCAATGGCGAGCGCACCGGCAACGTTGATCTGGTCAACATCGCGCTCAATCTCTACACCCAGGGCGTGGCGCCGGGGCTGGAATTCTCGGACATCGACGCCATCCGCCGCACCGTCGAGCACTGCAACCAGTTGCCCGTGCATCCGCGCCATCCCTATGTGGGCGAGCTGGTCTACACCTCGTTCTCCGGCTCGCACCAGGACGCGATCAAGAAGGCCTTCGCGGCGCGGCGTCCGGACGAACTCTGGGACATGCCCTACTTGCCGATCGACCCCAAGGACCTGGGCCGCAGCTACGAGGCGGTGATCCGCGTCAACAGCCAGTCGGGCAAAGGCGGCATCGCGTATCTGCTGGAGGCCGAGTACGGGCTGGAGTTGCCCCGGCGGCTGCAGATCGAGTTCAGCCAGGCGGTGCAGGCGGTGACCGACGGCGAAGGGCGCGAGGTGAGCGCTGCCGATCTGTGGGCGATCTTCTCGCGCGAGTACGGGCTGGAGCAGCGTCCGGCCGACCTGCGCAGCCTGCAGCAGCAGGACAGTGCGCCGGATGGCTCGGTGCGTGTCAGCGCCGACTGGCACGGCCCGAACGGCTGGCAGGCATTGAGCGGGCAGGGCAACGGGCCGCTCGATGCCTTTGTCGCGGCGCTCGGTGCGGCTACCGGGCAGGCGGTCGAGGTGCTCGACTACCACGAACATGCGATCGGTGCCGGCGCGGGCGCGCGTGCGGCGGCCTTTGTCGAGGTGCGTGTCGGCCATGGCCCGGCCTGTTTCGGTGTGGGCATCGATGCCAACATCGTGACGGCCTCGATCCATGCCGTGCTGTCGGGTTGGGCCCGGGCCAGCCAGCGCCACCAGACCGCGACCCGGTTGGGGACGGCCGAAGAAACGATCTCCTGAATCCCGAATCTCGAATCCTGACGTGCTGAGGAGCCAACCACCATGACCGACAAACTGATCATTTTCGACACCACCTTGCGCGATGGCGAGCAGTCGCCCGGCGCTTCGATGACGCGCGACGAGAAGCTGCGCATCGCCCGCCAGCTGGAGCGGCTGAAGGTGGACGTGATCGAGGCCGGTTTCGCCGCCTCGTCCAATGGCGACTTCGAGGCGGTCAAGGCGATCGCCGGGGCCATCAAGGATTCGACCATCTGCTCGCTGGCCCGTGCCAACGACCGCGACATCTCGCGTGCTGCAGAGGCCTTGCGTGGCGCGAATTCGGCGCGCATCCACACCTTCATCGCCACCAGTGCCCTGCACATGGAGAAGAAGCTGCGCATGACGCCCGAGGAAGTGCTGCAGCAGGCCCGCCTGTCGGTGCGGTTTGCGCGCAACCTGTGCGGGGACGTCGAGTTCTCGCCGGAAGACGGCTACCGCTCGGACGTGGATTTCCTGTGCCGCGTGCTGGAAGCCGTGATCGACGAGGGCGCCACCACGCTGAACATCCCCGACACCGTCGGCTATGCGATCCCGGAGCTGTACGGCAACTTCATCAAGACCCTGCGCGAGCGTGTCCCGAACTCGGACAAGGCGATCTGGTCGGTGCATTGCCACAACGATCTGGGCATGGCGGTGGCCAATTCACTGGCGGGCGTGAAGATTGGTGGCGCGCGCCAGGTCGAATGCACGATCAACGGCCTGGGCGAGCGCGCGGGCAACTGCTCGCTGGAAGAGATCGTGATGGCGGTGAAGACCCGCCGCGATTACTTCAACCTCGATCTCCGCATCGACGCCACGCAGATCGTGCCGGCTTCGCGCATGGTGGCGCAGACCACCGGCTTTGTCGTCCAGCCCAACAAGGCGGTTGTCGGTGCCAACGCGTTCGCGCACGCGTCCGGCATCCACCAGGACGGCGTGCTCAAGGCGCGCGATACCTACGAGATCATGCGGGCCGAAGACGTGGGCTGGGCCGCCAACAAGATCGTGCTGGGCAAGCTCTCGGGCCGCAATGCCTTCAAGCAGCGCCTGCAGGACCTGGGCATCTCGCTGGAGTCCGAGGCCGAGGTCAACACCGCCTTCATGCGGTTCAAGGACCTGGCCGACCGCAAGAGCGAGATCTTCGACGAGGACATCCTCGCGCTCGTCAGCGACGAGAGCGTCAGCGCCGATGTGGAGCACTACCGGCTTCTGGCACTTTCGCAGCAGTCCGAAATGGGCGAGCGGCCGCACGCCAAGGTGGCTTTTTCCGCCGGTCCGACCGAATACCACGCCGAGTCCGACGGCAATGGTCCGGTGGATGCGACCCTCAAGGCGATCGAGTCGAAGCTGGCGTCCGGTGCCGAGCTTTTGCTGTATTCCGTGAATGCCATCACGTCTGGCAGCACGGAATCACAGGGTGAGGTCACGGTTCGGCTTCAACATGGCGGGCGCGTCGTCAACGGTGTCGGCTCCGATCCGGACATCGTGGTCGCGTCGGCGAAGGCCTATCTGGCCGCGTTGAACAAGCTGCACAGCAAGGCCGAACGAGTCGCTGCGCAGGGTTGACACAGGGATCGCACGAACAGGGGGATAAAACTGAAAATCATCAAGGCTTGCGGGCCTTGTAGGGAATGGTTTCCTTCACCTAGACTGAAATCAGTGTCCTGTCGTGCGGTATCCAAAGGTATTTTGTGAATCAGATCAAGTTGAGCCTGGGGCGGGCTTCGGCAACGAAGTGGGTGTCGATGGTGGTGGGGGTATCGATGCTGGTATGCGGTCTGGCTGAAGCCGCGCCGCATGCCAAAAAATCATCGGCCAAAGGCAAGGTGCACGCCAGCAAGGTGCGTCAGATGGCGCCCCGTGTCGCTCGGCCGGTCGAGGTCACGGAGCCGTTGCGGTTGTCCTTTGGCGAAGCCGGCGGTCTGCATGCGACGCGGGATCCGCTGGATCTGAAATCGAGCGTCGCGCTGGTGGTCGATCAGGACACGTCGGAGGTGCTGTTCAGCAAGAACTCCCAGGCCGTGCTGCCGATCGCCTCGCTGACCAAGCTGATGACGGCCATCGTGGTCGTGGAGTCGCGTGCCCCGATGGACGAAATCCTTCAGGTCACGGAAGACGACATCGACACCGAGAAGGGCAGTCGGTCCCGTCTGGTGATCGGCTCGCAACTCAGCCGGGGCGATCTGCTGCATCTGGCCCTGATGTCGTCCGAGAACCGCGCGGCGCACGCCCTCGGTCGCCACTATCCCGGTGGACTGCCTGCATTCGTGGCCGCCATGAACCGCAAGGCGGCCGCGCTCGGCATGTCCAGCACCCGCTACGTGGAACCCACGGGCCTGTCGAGCGACAACCAGTCCAGCGCATCGGATCTGGCCCGGCTGGTGAAGACGGCCTACAACTTCCCGCTGCTGCGGCAACTGTCGACGTCGCCGGAGCTGGAGGTGGCGCTGGGTCACCGCACGGTGCAGTTCCACAACACCAACAAGCTCGTCACCAATCCCACCTGGGAAATCGGTCTCCAGAAGACGGGCTACATCGTCGAGGCCGGGCGCTGCCTGGTGATGCAGGCGCGGCTATCGGGGCGGCACCTGATCATGGTGTTCCTGGATTCCGCTGGCAAGTACTCCCGTCTGGCCGACGCCGAACGGGTGCGCCGCTGGCTGGAAACGTCCGACATGGTCCGGCCGGTGCAACACGTGCCGACGCCGACGGCGCGTTCTGCGGCTTCGGTGTCCTGAGCGCCGGTGTCCTGGCTGCGGTCAGGGCTGCCGGTACCCGAGCGCCGTGGAAATCGCGGCGGCGGTGTCCAGCAGCTTGTCGCACCAGCTTTCTTCGAGCCGGTCGGCCGGCGCCGAGATGGACAGGCCGGCGATCAGGCGGCCCTGGTCGTCATGGATGCCGGCCGCCATGCAGCGCACGCCCAGCTCCAGCTCTTCGTTGTCCCGTGCCAGCTCGGTCTGTCGCACCCGCGTGAGTTCGCGCTCCAGCAGGGGCAGGTCGGTGATGCTGTTGCGGGTGTGGCCGGCCAGTCCCGTGCGGGTGGCGTAGCTGCGCACCCGCTGCGGATCGTCGTGTGCGAGAAACAGCTTGCCGACCGACGTGAGGTGCAGGGGCGCACGGCCACCGACCGCACGCACCACCTGCATGCCGGAACGTTCGGAATAGGTGCGTTCGATGTAGACGATCTCGTCCCCCTGCCGCACCGAGAGGTTGACGGGCTGGTGGGTCAACTTGTGCAATTCACGCATCGGCCCCAGCGCCGCATCCCGGACATCCAGCCGTGCCTTCACCAGATTGCCCAGTTCAAGAAGTCGCATTCCGAGGCGATAACTGCCCGCTTCAGGCCGGTCCACGAAGCGACCGATGGCCAGATCATTCAAGATCCGGTGTGCGGTCGACGGGTGCAGGCCGGTCTGCTCGCTGATCAGTTTCAGCGAGACAGGATCCTGGTGCGCGGCCAGCACATTCAATAGCGTGAACATGCGGTCCATCACCTGAATGGCCGGTGTCTGACTGGAACTGTCCTTTTTCGTCATGGTGACTCGTTTGAAAATCAATGCCTATTTTTGCATGGCGAAACAGTGGATGCGGGCGTCCCTGGGGATTGTTGTCTGCGGTCTGTGGATGGTGGGCGCAGAGCCAGCGTTGGCCCAGCCCGGAGATGCCGTGCCGCAGGCCGTCCCCGGCCCCGCCGCGTCGACGCCAGCGATGCGGCCGCGGCCTCTGACGCGTGTTCCCCGCGTCATCGGTCGGCTGCATGCCGCGGATCTCGGGCTGGTCATCAACATGGCTGATCCGTACTCGGTCGAGGTCGGTGAGTACTACCGGCGTGTTCGCGGCATCCCGAGCCACCATGTTCTGCGCATTGACCTGCCCGTGCAGCCCCGTCTCTCGGTGGCGGATCTGGAGCGGCTGCGCCGACGCATCGACGAGCAGTTCGACAACGGGGTCCAGGCGCTGGCGCTGGCCTGGACGCAGCCCTATGCCGTCGAATGCCAGTCGATCACCTCCGCCGTGACGCTGGGCTTCGAGGCCCAGGTGTGCGAGCAGCCCTGTGGCCGCCGCACGGCCACGCCGTATTTCAATTCGGCCTCGTCGGCCCCGTTCAAGGATCTGGGCTTGCGCCCGTCGATGCTGCTCGCGTCGTCTGACGTGGAGCGTGCGCGTCGCCTCATCGACCGCGGTGTGGCGTCCGACGATACCCTCGGTCTGGTGGGCGCAGCCCCGGTGCAGGCCCATTTCATGACGACGGCCGATGCCACGCGCAGCGTGCGGTCGGCGCTGTTCCCGCCGGCTGGCCTGCAGCGGCGCATCGGGCTGGAGAACCACCTCGGCAACGGCGACCTGCCACGCGAGACTGCCCGGGTGGTGCTCGTGCAGACCGGGGTGGCGCAGTTCCAGGGTGCCGATGCGATCGACTGGGTGCCCGGGGCGCTGGCCGACCACCTGACCTCGTTCGGTGGGCAACTCGACCGCACTGGCGGACAGAGCACGGTGCTCGACTGGCTGGATGCCGGGGTGACGGCCAGTTATGGAACTGTCAGCGAACCGTGCAACCATCTGCAGAAATTCCCCCATCCGCAGATCCTGTTGCTCCATTACCTGCAAGGCAGTACGGCGCTGGAAGCCTACTGGAAAAGCGTGGCATGGCCGCAGCAGGGCGTATTTGTCGGAGAGCCGCTGGCTGCGCCATTTGCCCGTCAGTGAGTGGTCAGTGCGTGGGCGGATAACTGGCAAACGAGCCGCAATAAGAACGAAGGAGACTGTCGTGACACACGACCACTGCAGCATCTGCTGCACCTTGGAGCATCCGTCAGAGGCGACTGTGCGTCATTTTGGCCACAACCCGTTTCGGTGCTCATCAAAACGACATCTCGGGCACCTTGCCGCAGGTGCTAAAGTCACTGGCTTGACTTTATAGGTCCTTCCCGTCCCCTTTCCTGGCAACAGCTAAGGCGGGTCGCGATCCGCCAATCGGTTTAGCCGAGTCGCGGAAGGTTGTCCAACCCATCGGAGCCCCGGATACCAGGGCGCAAGGTGAGCGAAATATGATGCAGCAATACAGGACGAACTCGTACCTCTTCGGTGGCAATGCCCCTTATGTCGAAGAAATGTATGAGGCGTACCTCGACAATCCGGGCTCGGTGCCCGACAACTGGCGCGATTACTTCGACGCGCTCCAGCACGTTCCGGCCACCAATGGCTCCGACAGCCGTGATGTGGCCCACGCACCCGTCATCGAATCCTTCGCCCAGCGCGCCAGGGCGAATGCCTTTGCACACAAGGCCAGCGAAGCCGATCTGGCGGTTGCACGCAAGCAGGTCCACGTCCAGTCCCTGATCGCCGCCTACCGCTCGCTGGGCTCGCGCTGGGCCGACCTCGACCCGCTCAAGCGCACCGAACGCCCCAAGATCCCCGAACTCGAGACGGCGTTCTACGACCTGACCGAGGCCGACATGGACATCACGTTCTCGGCCACGAACACGTACTTCACGAAGTCCGACAGCATGACGCTGCGGGAGATCCTGCAGGCCCTGCGCGAGACCTACTGCGGCACCCTCGGCGCGGAGATCATGCACATCACCGAGCCGACCGAAAAGCGGTGGTGGCAGGAGCGCCTGGAGTCGATCCGCAGCAAGCCGTCGTTCTCCACCGAGCAGAAGAAGCACGTCCTCGACCGCCTGACCGCCGCCGAGGGTCTGGAGCGTTTCCTGCACACCAAGTACGTCGGCCAGAAGCGTTTCTCGCTGGAAGGCGGCGAGAGCTTCATCGCCTCGATGGACGAGCTGGTCCAGCGTGCTGGCGAGAAGGGCGTCCAGGAAATCGTCATCGGCATGGCCCACCGCGGCCGCCTGAACGTGCTGGTGAACACCCTGGGCAAGATGCCCAAGGACCTGTTCGCCGAGTTCGACCACACCGCCCCGGAAGATCTGCCGGCTGGCGACGTGAAGTACCACCAGGGTTTCAGCTCGGACATCTCCACCCCTGGCGGTCCGGTCCACCTGAGTCTGGCGTTCAACCCGTCGCACCTGGAAATCGTCAACCCGGTGGTCGAAGGCTCCGTGCGCGCCCGCCAGGACCGCCGCGAGGACAAGATCGGTGCCCAGGTGCTGCCGGTGCTGGTGCACGGTGACTCGGCCTTTGGCGGCCAGGGCGTCAACCAGGAAACGCTGATGCTGTCGGCCACGCGGGGGTACTCCACCGGCGGCACGGTCCACATCATCATCAACAACCAGATCGGCTTCACCACGTCGGACCCGCGCGACCTGCGCTCGACGCTGTACTGCACCGACATCGTCAAGATGGTCGAGGCGCCGGTGCTGCACGTCAACGGCGACGATCCGGAAGCGGTCGTGCTGGCCACCCAGTTCGCGCTTGACTACCGCATGACGTTCCACAAGGACGTGGTGCTGGACATCATCTGCTTCCGCAAGCTGGGCCACAACGAGCAGGACACCCCGGCGCTGACCCAGCCGCTGATGTACAAGAAGATCAGCGCGCACCCCGGTACCCGCCGCCTGTACGCCGACAAGCTGTCCGCCCAGGGTCTGGGCGAGACGCTGGGTGACGACATGTTCAAGGACTATCGCTCCGCGATGGACCAGGGCCGTCACACCATCGATCCGGTGATCAGCAACTTCAAGAGCAAGTACGCGGTCGACTGGGCGCCCTTCCTCGGCAAGAAGTGGACCGATGCCGCCGACACCGCCATCCCGCTGACCGAGTGGAAGCGTCTGGCCGAGCGTCTGACGACGTTTCCCGCCAGCGTCAATCCGCACCCGCTGGTCAAGAAGGTCTACGACGACCGTGCCGCGATGGGCCGTGGCGAGGTCAACGTCGACTGGGGCATGGGCGAGCACATGGCCTTCGCCTCGCTGGTCGCCGCCGGCTACCCGGTGCGCCTGTCGGGCGAAGACTGCGGCCGTGGCACCTTCACGCACCGCCACGCCGTGATCCATGACCAGAAGCGCGAGAAGTGGGACGAAGGCACCTACATCCCCGCGCAACACGTCGCCGACAACCAGGCCACCTTCACCGTCATCGACTCGATCCTGTCGGAAGAGGCGGTCTTGGGCTTCGAATACGGCTACGCCGCGGCCGAGCCGAACACGCTGACCATCTGGGAAGCGCAGTTCGGCGACTTCGCCAACGGCGCGCAGGTCGTGATCGACCAGTTCATCGCCTCCGGTGAAGTGAAGTGGGGCCGTGTGAATGGCCTGACGCTGATGCTGCCGCACGGCTACGAAGGCCAGGGCCCGGAGCACAGCTCGGCCCGCCTGGAGCGCTTCATGCAGCTGGCCGCCGACGCCAACATGCAGATCGTGCAGCCGACCACGGCCAGCCAGATCTTCCACGTGCTGCGTCGCCAGATGGTGCGTTCGCTGCGCAAGCCGCTGGTGCTGTTCACGCCGAAGTCGCTGCTGCGCAACAAGGATGCGACCTCGCCGGTGAGCGACTTCACCAAGGGCGATTTCCGCACCGTCATCGCGGAGCAGAAGGCCGACATCAACCCGGAGAAGGTCAAGCGTGTCATCGCCTGCTCGGGCAAGGTCTACTACGACCTGGTCAAGAAGCGCGAAGAGAAGAAGTCCGGCGACGTGGCCATCATCCGCGTCGAACAGCTCTATCCCTTCCCGCACAAGGCGTTTGCCCACGAGCTGAAGAAGTACCCGAACCTGACCGACCTCGTGTGGTGCCAGGACGAGCCGCAGAACCAGGGCGCCTGGTTCTTCGTGCAGCACTACATCCACGAAAACATGCAGGACGGTCAGAAGCTCGGCTACGCCGGTCGTCCGGCCTCGGCGTCGCCGGCGGTCGGCTACGCGCACCTGCACCAGGAGCAGCAGAAGACGCTGCTCGACCAGGCATTCGGCAAGCTCAAGGGCTTCGTGCTCACCAAGTAATCCAAACAGGTTCCTACCATCATGGCCATTGTTGAAGTCAAAGTCCCCCAGTTGTCCGAGTCGGTTGCGGAAGCGACCATGCTGCAGTGGAAGAAGAAGCCCGGCGATGCCGTGGCGATCGATGAAATCCTGATCGAGATCGAGACCGACAAGGTCGTGCTCGAAGTGCCGGCGCCCGCCGCTGGCGTGCTGGTTGCACTGGTCGTCGGCGACGGCGGCACGGTTGCCAGCGAACAGGTGATCGCCAAGATCGACACCGAAGGACAGGTGGCCGTCAGCCCGCTGCAGATCGCGGCCATTCCTGCCACGACGGCAGTGGCTGCCGCGCCCGTGGCCGCCAGCAAGGGCGATGTCGCCATGCCCGCCGCTGCCAAGCTGCTGGCCGACAACGGCCTGAACGTCGGCGACGTCGCCGGCTCCGGCAAGGACGGCCGCGTCACCAAGGGTGACGTGCTGGGCGCCGTCGCCGCGGGTGCCAAGGCAGCTCCGGCGCCGGTGGCTGCTCCGGTGGCGGCCAAGCCGCTGCCGGCCGTGGCTGCGCCGGTGGCGCTGGGCGACCGCGCCGAACAGCGCGTGCCGATGAGCCGCCTGCGTGCCCGCGTGGCCGAACGCCTGCTGCAGTCGCAGTCGCAGAACGCCATCCTGACCACGTTCAACGAAGTGAACATGGCGCCGCTGATGGACATGCGCAAGCGTTTCCAGGACAAGTTCGAGAAGGAACACGGCATCAAGCTCGGCTTCATGAGCTTCTTCGTCAAGGCCGCGGTCGCTGCCCTGAAGAAGTTCCCGGTGCTGAACGCCTCGGTCGACGGCAATGACATCGTCTACCACGGCTACTTCGACATCGGCATCGCCGTTGGCTCGCCGCGTGGTCTGGTGGTGCCCATCCTGCGCAATGCCGACCAGATGACCTTCGCCGACATCGAGAAGAAGATCGCCGAATTTGGCAAGAAGGCCAAGGAAGGCAAGATCTCGATGGACGACCTGACGGGCGGCACGTTCTCGATCTCGAACGGCGGCACCTTCGGCTCCATGTTGTCGACCCCGATCATCAACCCGCCGCAGTCGGCCATCCTGGGCGTGCACGCCACCAAGGACCGCGCCGTGGTCGAAAACGGCCAGGTCGTCGTGCGCCCGATCAACTATCTGGCCATGTCCTACGACCACCGCATCATCGACGGCCGCGAAGCCGTCCTGGGTCTGGTGACGATGAAGGAAGCGCTGGAAGACCCGGCCCGCCTGCTGTTCGACATCTGATCGACACCATGTGAGTCATGAGCGCCCCTTCGGGGGCGTTCTGCCAAGTGACGCGAAGTTTTCAGGAATTGAACATGTCCAAGCAATTTGATGTCGTCGTGATCGGCGGCGGCCCCGGCGGCTACATCGCCGCGATCCGTGCAGCGCAGCTGGGTTTCCAGGTCGCCTGCATCGACGAGTGGAAGAACGACAAGGGCGGCCCCGCTCCCGGCGGCACCTGCACCAACGTCGGCTGCATCCCGTCCAAGGCGCTGCTGCAGTCGTCGGAGCACTACGAGCACGCCGCCCACCACTTCGGCGACCACGGCATCAGCCTGGACAACCTGAAGATGGACGTGGCCAAGATGGTCGGCCGCAAGAACACCGTCGTGAAGCAGAACAACGACGGCATCCTGTTCCTGCTGAAGAAGAACAAGGTCAGCTTCTTCCACGGCCGCGGCTCGTTCGCCAAGGCGGTCGAAGGTGGTTATGAAGTCAACGTCGCGGGTGCCGCCAACGAGGTGCTGACGGCCAAGAACGTCATCGTCGCGACCGGCTCCACCGCCCGTGCGCTGCCGGGCGCCGCCTTCGACGAAGACAAGATCCTGTCGAGCGACGGTGCGCTGCGCCTCAGCGCCGTGCCCGCCCGGATGGGCGTGATCGGCTCGGGCGTGATCGGCCTGGAAATGGGCTCGGTCTGGCGCCGTCTGGGTGCAGAGGTGACCATCCTCGAAGCCATGCCCGGTTTCCTGGGCGCCGCCGACGAAGGCGTGGCCAAGGAAGCGCTGAAGGCGTTCAAGAAGCAGGGCCTGAAGTTCGAGTTCGGCGTGAAGATCTCCAAGGTCGATGCGTCGGGTGATGGCGTGGTCGTGTCCTTCGCCGATGCCAAGGGCGCCGAGCAGACGCTGGTGGTGGACAAGCTGATCGTCTCGATCGGCCGGATCGCCAACACCGTCGGCCTGAACCCGGAAGCCGTGGGCCTGCAACTCGACGAGCGCGGCATGGTGGTCGTGGACGGTGACTGCAAGACCAACCTGCCGGGCGTGTGGGCGGTGGGTGACGTGGTGCGCGGCCCGATGCTGGCGCACAAGGCCGAGGAAGAGGGCGTGGCCGTGGCCGAGCGCATCGCCGGGCAGCACGGCCATGTCAACTTCGCGACCATCCCCTGGGTGATCTACACCAGCCCGGAAATCGCCTGGGTCGGCCGCACCGAGCAGCAGCTCAAGGCGGACGGCGTGGCGTACAAGGCTGGCCAGTTCCCCTTCCTGGCCAATGGCCGCGCGCGTGCGCTGGGTGACACCACCGGCTTCGTCAAGTTCCTGGCGGACGCCACGACCGACGAGATCCTGGGCGTGCACATCGTCGGCCCGATGGCCTCCGAGCTGATCTCGGAAGCCGTGGTCGCGATGGAGTTCAAGGCCTCGGCCGAAGACATCGCCCGCATCTGCCACGCGCACCCGTCGCTGTCGGAAGCCACCAAGGAAGCGGCGCTGGCCGTGGACAAGCGCACGCTCAACTTCTGATCCCTGGTGGATCGGGCGCAGGTCTGTCCTGCGTGTCAGAACCGAGGGGCGGCGCGAGTCGCCCCTTTTTCCGTTGTCCCACCCTCACGCCTTGCCGACCATGCCCACCGTCACCGAGATCTACCACCAGACCCTCGCCGAGCGCGGCTACCAGGCCGATCCTGCCCAGTTGCGCGCCGTGGCGGCTCTGCAGCGTTGCCAGGATGAATGGATCGCCTACAAGTCGCGCCGCAGCAATGCGCTGACCAAGGCGCTGATCCGGCCGCCGCTGCCGCGGGGCGTCTACATGCACGGCGGGGTGGGGCGGGGCAAAAGCTTCCTGATGGACAGCTTCTTCCAGGCCGTGCCGCTGCAGCGCAAGACGCGCCTGCACTTCCACGAATTCATGCGTGAGGTGCACCGCGAGCTGCAGGAACTCAAGGGCATCGCCAATCCGCTCGACGAGTTGGGCAAGCGCATCGGGCGGCGTTTCCGGCTGATCTGCTTCGACGAGTTCCATGTTGCCGACGTGACCGACGCGATGATCCTGCACCGCCTGCTGGACGCGATGTACGCGAACCGGGTGTCGATCATCACGACGTCCAATTTCCACCCGGACGAGCTGTACCCGAACGGGCTGCACCGCGACCGCATCCTGCCCGCCATCGAGCTGCTCAAGGCCAAGCTGGAGGTCATCAACGTCGACAACGGCACCGACTACCGACGGCGCACGCTGCAGCATGTCCAGCTCTACCACACACCGCTCGGTCCGCAGGCGGACGCCGCGATGACGCAGGCCTTCGACGAGCTGGCCGAGGTGAAGGACGAATCGCCCGAGCTGCGCATCGAGAGCCGGGTCATCCAGGCGCGGCGCAAGGCCGGTGGCGTGGTCTGGTTCGACTTCAAGCAGCTCTGCGGCGGACCGCGCTCGCAGAACGACTACCTGGAGCTGGCGACCCAGTTCCACACGCTGCTGCTGTCGGATGTGCCGATGATGCCGCCGCGACTGGCCTCGGAAGCGCGGCGCTTCACCTGGCTGATCGACGTGCTCTACGACCGGCGCGTGAAGCTGATCGTCTCGGCCGCCGTGCCACCGGAGGAGCTGTACACCGAAGGGCCGATGTCGCATGAATTCCCGCGCACCGTCTCGCGTCTGACGGAGATGCAGTCCGAGGAATTCATGGCGCTGGAGCGGCGCGACGTGGATACGTCGCTGACCTGATCCCCGGGGGCGGGGAGGCCTTCAGCCCAGCGTGTCGAGCCGGACGAGGGCGAGCGAGAGGTTGTCGCCGCCGCCCCGGGCACGCTGGCGTGCCTTGCTGATGAGCATCTTGCTGGCGTCCCGCGGCTTGAGCGCGTTGACGATGGTGCCCAGCTCGCGCGAGGTGAAGTAGTGCCAGAGGCCGTCGCTGCACACCAGCAGCGAGTCGCCCGTTTCCAGCCGGTCCATGCGGGCCACGGTGATGGGCGGGTCCTCGTCCGCGCCGAGGCAGCCGGTCAGCAGGTGGGCATGGGGATGGTCGTTGGCCTCTTCCTCGTTGATCTCGCCGTCTTCGACCATGCGCTGCACCAGCGAGTGGTCGAAGGTGCGCGTGAGCATGTTCGAGCCACGGAACACGTACACCCGCGAGTCACCCGCATGGATGATGTGGCACTCGCGGTTGGGCAGGACGAGGAAGGCGGCGAGGGTGCTGTGCGGCTCCTGTTCGGAGGTGATCGCGGTCAGCTTGATCATCAGGTGCGATTCGAGCACGATCTTGCGCAGCAGCTCGGACGCGGAGTCCTTGGCCGGCGCGAAGCGTTCGAAGAGCTGGCGGGCGATCAGCACCACCTGGTCGGCGGCCTTGCGGCCCCCGCTCTTGCCACCCATGCCGTCGGCAAGAATGGCCAGCAGGCAACCTTCGGCGCGAGGGTGTGTGAAGACCTCCACCTGATCTTGTTGATACAGTCGATCACCGCGGTCAATGCCTGTGGCCGCGAGCAGTCGATATCCAGGGGAGTCCGGTGTCATGTCGAAAACTATAAACGGTTCATCCCGCATTTCCCGTTCATGAAGCCCACGTCAGAGCGAATAGCGGCAACGAGCGCACGATCCCCGCTGCGCGCTGAGGTGGCGCAGGCGTTTGCCGCGGACGGCGAGCTGGCGCAGGCCGATCCGCGCTTCCAGGCGCGCGTGGTGCAGACGGACCTGGCCGACGCGGTCGCCGAGGCGCTGGAGTCGCGCAGCGTGCTGGTCGCCGAGGCCGGCACGGGGGTCGGCAAGACCTTTGCCTACCTGGTGCCGCTGCTGCTGTCCGGGCTGCGGGCGATGGTCAGCACGGCCACCAAGAGCCTGCAGGACCAGCTCTTCCTGCGCGACCTGCCCCGGCTGATGCGTACCTTCGGTCTGCCGGTGCAGATCGCGCTGCTGAAGGGGCGTGGCTCCTACCTCTGCCTGCACCGGCTGGAGCAGGCCCGGCACACCAGCGAGTGGCCGGACC
This sequence comes from uncultured Sphaerotilus sp., assembly GCF_963924895.1. Taxonomy (NCBI): domain Bacteria; kingdom Pseudomonadati; phylum Pseudomonadota; class Betaproteobacteria; order Burkholderiales; family Sphaerotilaceae; genus Sphaerotilus; species uncultured Sphaerotilus sp. The sequence continues at coordinate 93,209 of NZ_CAWURG010000003.1, read as the reverse complement.
GGCAGGCCATGCGCCAGCTCGCCCGCATCGAAGTCTGGGCGCAGGGCACCCGCACGGGGGATCTGGCCGAGCTGGACAGCCTCGACGAGCGCTCGCCCGTGATCCCGCTGGTGACGTCGAACCGCGAGAACTGCCTCGGCAGCGAGTGCCCGAAGTTCCGCCAGTGCCACGTCGTGCAGGCGCGCCGAACGGCGCTGCAGGCGGACATCGTCGTGGTCAACCACCACCTGTTCTTCGCCGACATGGCGCTCAAGGACACCGGCATGGCCGAGCTGCTGCCGACGGTGGACGCCGTGATCTTCGACGAGGCGCACCAGCTCAACGAGGCCGGTGTGCAGTTCCTGGGCAAGATGCTCGGCACCAGCCAGTTGCTCGACTTCAGCCGCGACCTGCTGGCGATCGGGCTGACCGAGGCGCGCGGCTTCGGGCCGTGGACGGAGCTGGCGGCACGCTGCGAGCTGGCGGCGCGGGAGCTGCGGCTGGCGAGCGCCGGGCCGCTGCGGGGCGCCGTGCGGCTGCGCTGGGAGGAGCGCGCCGGCCGCCCCGAGTTCACCGAGGCGCTGGAGCGTGTGCGCACAGTGAGCACCGAGACGCTGGAGCACCTGGTCGCCGTGGCCGATGGCGGCCCCGATCTGGCCAAGCTCGAAGACCGCGCGCGTGCGCTGGTGGCCCGCGTCGAAGCCTTTCTGCAGGCGCCTGCACACGACCACGTGCGCTGGATCGACCTGACCGCCCACCAGGCCCGCCTGACCGAGGCGCCGCTGGACATCCGCGAGACGCTGCGCGCGCAGGTCGAAGGCGGCAGCCGGGCGTGGATCTTCACCTCGGCCACGCTGGGTGCGGATCCGGCGCTCAGCTGGTTCACCCGCAGCGTCGGCATGGAGGAGGCGCGCACGCTGCAGGCCGGCAGTCCCTTCGACTACGCGGCGCACGCCCGCCTGTATGTGCCGACGCGCTTCCCCAAGCCGGGCGAGCCGGCGCATCCGGGCGCGGTGGCCGAACTGGCCGGACGCTGCGCGCAGGCGCTGGGCGGCCGCACCTTCGTGCTCACGACCACGCTGCGTTCGCTGCAGCAGATCGGCGCTGCCTTGCGCGAGCGGTTGGCGCCGGACGGCATCGCCGTGTTCGTGCAGGGCGAGGCGCCGAAGCGGGCCATGCTGGCGCAGTTCCTGGCCGCGCCGCGCGGGGTGCTGGTCGGCTCGCACAGTTTCTGGGAGGGCATCGACGTGCCGGGGGATGCGCTGCAGTGCGTGCTGATTGACAAGCTGCCGTTCCCGCCGCCGAACGATCCGCTGGCCGAGGCGCGCAGCCGGCAGCTGGAAGCCGAGGGCGGCAATGCCTTCAACGACTACTTCATCCCGGAAACCGCGATCGCGCTGAAGCAGGGTGCCGGGCGGCTGATCCGCAGCGAGACCGACCGCGGCCTGCTGGTGGTGTGCGACAGCCGGCTGGTGCAGATGGGCTACGGTCGGCGCCTGCGGGCCGCGCTGCCGCCGATGACGCCGCTGGCCAGCGAGCAGGAGGCGCTGGCGTGGCTGCGGGAGCTGGCTGCCGCCCACGACGCTTCGGTGTCGGGCACCTCGGCGCCGGTCTAGCCCCTGATTGGTCAGCGCCTGGAGGGGTCAGCCGATCACCACAGGCGCCACCAGCGCGCTTTCTCGTCGTAGTCGCGGCCGATCCACGCACTGCGCGGGTAGGTGGTCTTCAGCACCCGCTGCGCGTCGTCGCGCAGCGGCGCCAGCCCGAGCTTGTCGTAGCTGGCGGCCATCAGGAACAGGGCTTCTTCGGCGGCCGGCACGCCGCGGAAGTCCTGCAGGGCCTGCTGGGCGCGGTTGGCCGCGGCCAGGTAGGCGCCGCGCATGTAGTAGTAGCGCGCCACATGCACCTCGTAGGAGGCCAGTGCGTTGACGATGTACTTCATGCGCACCTTGGCGTCGGGCGCGTACTTCGACTCGGGGAAACGCTCGACGAGCTGCTTGAAGCTCTGGTAGGCGTCGCGCGAGGCCTGCTGGTCGCGCTCGGACAGGTCCTGCTTGGCGATGGAGCCGAACAGGCCGAGGTCGTCGTTGAAGTTGATCAGCCCTTGCAGGTAGTAGGCATAGTCACCGGCGGGGCTGGTCGGGTGCAGCTTCAGGAAGCGCTCCACCACGGCCAGTGCGCGCGCTTTCTCCTGCTGCTTATAGAGCAGATAGGCCTGTTCGAGCTGCGCCTGCTGCGACAGCAGGGTGCCGGCCGCGCGGCCTTCGATGCGTTCGTAGAGCTTGATTGCACGGTCGTTGGCGCCGTTGGCGGCCTCTTCCCGGGCCTCTTCGTACAATTTGGCAATGCTCTTGCCGTCATCGACGTTTTTGGGCTCCGACGCGCAACCGCCCAGTTGACAGGCCAGCGCCACTCCGAGCACAAGGGAGGCGAGGCGCAGAGCCGGTGTCGGGCAGGGCTTGAACATGGTGGTCATGGGCCGGACCCGCAGGTCGGGCCAGATTGGATACAGAGCGTGAATTATATGAACGGGCCCCAGGGCCAGCATGAAGCTTCGGAAGTTGTCGAGGACATTGAAGAGGAGAGCCCGGAGCCAGGGGGTGCAGCATCGCCTGCCGAGGTTGAATGTCGGCAGGCCGAGGTCGACCGGGCCTCCCACGGACTGCGCCTGGACAAGTGGCTCGTGGGGCTGGCGCCGGAGTTCTCGCGCAGCCATCTCCAGCAGCTGATCGAGGCCGGCCATGTGCACAGCGCCGGTCAGGTGCTGACCAGCGCGTCGCGCAAGGTGGGGGCCGGGCAGATCATCGAGGTGGCGCTGCAGCCCACGGCGCAGAGCAGTGCCTTCCGCGCCGAGGCGATCCCGCTGGACGTGGTCTACGAGGACGAGACGCTGATGGTGGTGCACAAGCCGGCGGGGCTGGTGGTGCATCCGGCGGCGGGGCACTGGTCGGGCACGCTGCTCAATGGCCTGCTGGCGCACCATGCCGGCGCTGCGTCGCTGGCGCGGGCGGGCATCGTGCACCGGCTCGACAAGGACACCTCGGGCCTGATGGTCGTGGCCAAGACCCAGCTGGCGCAGACCGCGTTGACCCGCGCCATCGCGGCGCGCGAGGTGCAGCGCGAATACCTGGCGCTGGTGCATGGCGCGGTCGATGAGGAGCCGTTCACCATCGAGGCCCCGATCGGGCGCGATCCGGTGTCGCGCATCCGCATGGCGGTCGTGACCAATGGCAAGCCGGCGCGCACCGACGTGACCTGTCTGGCGGTGCGGGACTTCGGCAAGTCGCCCGAGATCGGGCGGGTCAGTGCCGTGCGCTGCAAGCTGCACACGGGGCGCACGCACCAGATCCGCGTGCACCTGGCGCGGCGCGGGCACCCGCTGCTGGGCGATGGTGTCTACGGTGGCAAGCCGGTGCTGGGGATCACCCGGCAGGCGCTGCACGCGACGCACCTCGGGCTGGAGCACCCGCTGACGGGCGAGTGGCTGTCCTTCGATGCGGCGCTGCCGGACGATCTGGCGGGGGCGTGGAAGCAGGTCACGCAAGCCTGAACACGGGCCGGGGCACACGGCGGGCCGTTCAACGCTAGAATGTGGTCCAATCCAGCAGGAACGCGCCTTGCGCCTGCGTCCTGCGAGCCCCGACCCCACCTGGTCCGGGTGCACACCCCGAAACCCGACAGCGATCTTTCCAGACCGGCCGCCCCTGGCGATGAGCCGGTCAGGTCCGCCCAGGTACCAGACGGAATTCATGAATACACGGGATGCCAAACGCGTCCTCGAGACCGCGCTCATCTGTGCGCACCAGCCCTTGCCGGTTCGCGAACTCCGGCAACTGTTTGATGGTGCGGTCAGCGCGGACACGGTGCGCATGCTGCTGGACGGGCTGGCGCAGGACTGGCAAGGGCGCGGGGTCGAACTGGTCTGCGTGGCGAGCGGGTGGCGGTTTCAGAGCCGCCCGGAGATGCGGGTCCATCTGGACCGGCTGTATCCGGACAAGCCGGCCCGCTATTCGCGCGCCACGATGGAGACCCTGTCCATCGTGGCCTACCGGCAGCCCGTCACCCGGGGTGACATCGAAGACATCCGTGGCGTGACGGTCAGCACGCAGATAGTCCGGCAGCTCGAAGAGCGTGGCTGGATCGAAGTGATCGGGCACCGCGAGGGCCCCGGGCGTCCCGCGCTGTATGCGACGACCCGACAATTTCTGGACGATCTGGGACTGAAATCCCTGGATCAACTGCCATCCCTGGAGGCGATCGGGTCCGACCTGATCGTCGACACAAACCCTGTGCCCTCGGGACCCGATGGCGCATCGTCATCTCTCCCTGAGGCCTGAGGCCGAACGCATGAACGAACATCAAGACACCGCTGACCAGACTGGCGCCGACGCCGCTGCAGAGACCCCCGAGGCCCCGAAGAAGCGCCGAGCGCCCCGCAAGGTGGCCGCAGACGCCGTGGCCGTGGACACGGTGGCGACCGACGCACCGGAAGCGGCTCCTGCCGCGAAGAAGCCACGCGCGCCACGCAAGCCAGCGGCTGCTGCTGTGGTGGCGGTCGAGCCAGCGGGTGATGCGGTGGTCCAGGCGGTCGCTCCAGCGGTGACCGAGGCCGCTGACGTGGCCGCACCGGCCGCGCGCCCCGCACGGGCGCCGCGCAGCCGCAAGAAGGACGTGGCCGCCGAGCCGGTGGCTGCGCAGGACTCCGCTGCGGTGGACGTCGCCCCGAGCGTGGCACCGGTCGCTGAACCAGTGATGTCGGCACCGGCACCGGTGGTGGCAGAGCCGGCTGCGGACGCTGCGCCGGACGCGGGTGCTGCGGCGCCAGCGGCCGAGGAAACGGGTGGTCGCCGCCGCGACCGCGATCGCCAGCGCCGCAAGGAGCGCCGTGGCCCGCGCGAGGACGGCGCTGTTGCCGCCTCCGGTGCGCCCGCCGCTGCCGGTTTCACGGCGGATGGCGAAGAAGAATTCGAGGTGATCGTGGTCAGCGGTGGTGACGACGATCCTGTGGACGCCAGCACGCTGTTCGCCGAGGTGATCTCGGGCGACTACGACGCCGAAGTCGCCCCCGACGCGGACGACGAACTGGTCGATCCAGGCAAGCGCGTGCTGCGCCCCGAGCCCGAGGCGCCCAAGCTGCACAAGGTCTTGGCCCAGGCTGGCATCGGCTCGCGCCGCGAGATGGAGCAGCTGATCCAGGACGGTCAGGTCTCCGTCAACGGTGAAGCTGCCCACATCGGCATGCGCATCGCCCAGGGCGACCAGATCCGCATCGCCGGCCGCCCGATCAAGGTCCGCATCGCGCCGCCGCCGGCCCGCGTGCTGGCCTACCACAAGGAAGTCGGCGAGGTCGTCACGCACCACGACCCCGAAGGCCGCCCGACCGTGTTCCGCCGCCTGCCGCGCCTGCACACCGGCAAGTGGCTGTCGGTGGGTCGTCTGGACATCAACACCGAAGGCCTGCTGCTGTTCACCAACTCGGGTGATCTGGCGAACCAGCTCATGCACCCGCGCTTCGGCGTGGAGCGCGAGTACGCCGTGCGCGTGCTGGGATCCCTGTCGACCGAGCAGCGCGCCCGCCTGCTGGACGGCGTGGACATCGAAGGCCAGAAGGCGGCCTTCAAGTCGATCGAGGATGGCGGTGGCGAAGGCATCAACCGCTGGTACCGCGTTGTCATCACCGAAGGCCGCAACCGCGAAGTGCGCAAGCTTTTCGACAAGGTCGGTCTGGCGGTGAGCCGGCTGATCCGCATCCGTTACGGCACCGTGGTGCTGCCGCGTGGTCTCAAGCGCGGTGTCTGGGTGGAGCTGGACGACCAGGACGTGCGCACGATCCGCACGCTGGCCAATCCCGACCAGCCGGCCCGCGTGGTGCCGAACGATGCCCCGCGTGGCGCCCGGCCCCAGAAGGCACGAGGCCAGGACCGCCCGGAGCGCAGTGCCGAGCCGCGTGCCAACGACCGCGGTGGACGTGGTGGCGAGCCGCGCGCCGAGCGCGATCCGCAGGCGCCGCGTGGCAAGGGTGCGCAGCACGGTGGTGACCGTGGCCAGGACCGTGGTGACCGCCAGGGCGGGCGCCCGAACGGCCAGGGCGGTGCGCCGCAAGGCCAGCAGAACCGTCCGCCGCGTGGCCCGCGGCAGGATGGACCGCCGCAGGGTGGTGGTGGCTACGGCAACCAGGGTGGCGGGCAGGGCGGTGGCGGGCAGGGCGCAGGCCGCAGTCCGCGCAACGAGGGCGACGATCCGCTGCACATCCCGAATCCGCTGGAGCAGACCTTCGACAAGCGCTTCGTGTCCGGCTCCAAGCGCATCACGACTGGCTTCGGCCGTCCGACCGAAGAGCCGACGCCGGGCAGTGGTGGTGGCAACCGCAAGGGCGAGCCGCGCCAGCCGGACCCGATGGAGACCTCGGTGGGCTACATCGGTGCCGAGGCCTACTTCACCCGCCCCGGAGGCGGTAACAACAAGGGCCGTGGCGGCCGTCGGCGCTGATTGACTGACACGCTTCAACGTTAGAATGCCGGGTTTTCCCCGGCTTCGACCCCCATTCGACCGACTTTGTCCTCCCTGTTTCAAGGAAACCATTCCATGGCCATCGAACGCACCCTGTCCATCATCAAGCCCGACGCCGTCGCCAAGAACGTCATCGGCCAGATCTATGCCCGTTTCGAAGGCGCTGGCCTGAAGATCGCTGCTGCCAAGCTGGTGCAGCTGTCGCGTGCCGACGCGGAGGCCTTCTACGGCGTCCACAAGGCCCGCCCGTTCTTCAACGACCTGGTCAACTTCATGATCTCCGGCCCGGTGATGATCCAGTGCCTGGAAGGCGAGAACGCCATCCTGAAGAACCGCGAACTGATGGGCGCGACCGACCCGAAGAAGGCAGAAGCCGGCACCATCCGCGCCGACTTCGCCGACTCGATCGACGCCAACGCCGTGCACGGCTCCGACGCTGCCGAAACGGCTGCGAACGAAATCGCGTTCTTCTTCCCCGGCATGAACGTCTACAGCCGCTGATCGGCTGCTGAACCCGCGCTGACGACATGACCACCGACGCTGCCCTCGACGCTGTCAACCTGCTCGACTTCGACCTCGACGGGCTGGCTGCGCATTGCGAGCGCCTGGGCGAGAAGCGCTTTCGCGCCGTCCAGCTGTTCCGGTGGATCCACCAGCGCGGTGCGCGCGACTTCGACCAGATGAGTGATCTGGCCAAGTCGCTGCGCGCCAAACTCGCCAGCGGGTCGGTCATCCGTCCGCTGGCGATCCTTTCCGAGCACCGTTCTGCCGACGGCACCGTCAAGTGGCTGTTCGACGTCGGCGCCGGGGATGCTGTCGAGAGCGTCTTCATCCCCGAGGAAGGCCGCGGCACGCTGTGCATCTCGTCGCAGGCGGGCTGTGCGGTGGGTTGCCGCTTCTGCTCGACCGGCCACCAGGGCTTTTCCCGCAACCTGAGCACGGGCGAGATCCTCGCGCAGCTCTGGTATGCCGAACACACGCTGCGCCGCGACCTGAACCGTCCCGCTGGCGAGCGCGTGATCACCAACGTCGTGATGATGGGCATGGGCGAGCCGCTGCAGAACTACGGCGCACTCGTGCCGGCGCTGCGCGTGATGCTCGATGACCATGGCTACGGCCTGTCGCGCCGGCGCGTGACGGTGTCGACCTCGGGCGTGGTGCCCTTCATGGACCGGTTGCGCGACGACCTGCCGGTGGCGCTGGCCGTATCGCTGCATGCGCCCGATGACGCACTGCGCAACGAACTCGTGCCACTGAACCGCAAGTACCCGCTGGCCGAGCTGCTGGCCGCGTGCAAGCGCTACCTGGACACGGCGCCGCGCGACTTCATCACCTTCGAATACTGCATGCTCGACGGCGTCAACGACAGCGACGAGCAGGCGAGGGCGCTGCTGGCGCTGGTCGGGCCGAAGGGGCCGGTGGGCCGGCTGCCCTGCAAGTTCAACCTGATTCCGTTCAATCCCTTCCCGGCGTCGGGCCTGAAGCGCTCGGACAACGCCCGCGTGCAGGCCTTCGCCAAGGTGCTCCTCGAGGGCGGGCTGGTCACGACGGTGCGCAAGACGCGCGGTGACGACATCGACGCCGCCTGTGGTCAGCTCGCTGGCGAGGTGCAGGACCGCACCCGGGCGCACGAGCGCATGGTGCGCGCACCCATCCGCATCGTGCGCAGTGCGCCTCCGGCCGCGCCGAACTGACCGATCTCCCCCAGGATGACGATGACCCCACTGCGCTGGTTCGAGCGCCGCACCGGCCGGTGCGGCAGTCTGCTGCTGGCGGTGGTGCTGCTCGCTGGCTGCGTGTCCGGGCCGGCCTTGCCGGTGCCGATGGGCGAAGCCAGCCCCACCAGCGTCAATTCGCCCCGCCCGGCGGCCTCCGGCGGATCAAACGCGTCGAGCGGCTCGTCCAGCGGCCGGCGCGATTTGGTCACCGAGTCGGACGAATCCGACTCCGCCAAGCGGGCGCGCATCCGCACCGAGCTGGCCGCCGCCTACTTCGGACAGGGCCAGTACGTCACCGCGCTCGATGAAGTCAAGCGCGCCCTGTCGGTCGATCCGAACCATGTGCCGGCCCTGAGCCTGCGCGGGCTCATCTACGCCAACATGGGCGAGTACGCGCTGGCGGAGGAGAGCTTTCGCGCTGCCTTGCGGGTCAACCCCGCAGACGCCGACACGCTGCACAACTACGGCTGGTTCCTCTGCCAGCAGCGCCGCTTCGTGCCGGCACGCCAGCAGTTCGAGGCGGCGATGGCGGTGCCGCAGTACCGGGAGTCGGCGCGCACGCTGCTGGCCGCCGGCATCTGCGAAGCGCGCGCCGGCGAGTTGCAGACGGCCCAGATCATCCTGCAGCGCAGCTTCGACCAGGACCCCGGTAATCCGGCCACCGTGTTCAACCTGGCGGACGTCCTGAAGCGCCGGGGCGATCTGGAACGTGCATTTCTTTACATCCAGCGACTCAACCAGACCCCCGAGCTGGTGAGTCCTGAAACGCTGTGGCTGGCGATTCGCATCCAGCACCGACGAAATCTGACCTCGTCCGTGGAAGAATTGGGGGCATTGCTGCGTGCACGATTCCCGAAATCACGGGAGGCAGCGGCCTACGACCAAGGACAGTTCGATGAGTGAAGTGACACCGCTGCCAGCTGGCTCCCTATCGGCTGGCGCCATGCTGCGCGCCGCGCGCGAGGCACGTGGACTGGAAATCGATGCATTGGCGCAGGTGCTGAAGGTGCCCGAGCGCCGACTGGTGGCACTGGAGGCCGATCGCTATGGCGAGTTGCCCGGGATGGCCTTCGTGCGCAGTCTGGCGCAGTCGTATGCGCGTCAGCTCGGTCTGGACGCGACCAAGGTGCTGGCCGTGCTGCCGATGTCCGGGACACCGCCCCAGCAGCTCGAGAATGTCTCGCGCGGGCTGCAGACGCCATACCGCGAAGGGGTGAGCGGCAATACCTTCGGTCGAAGCGGTTCGGGGCAGCCCGAATGGCTCAAGCCGGCCTATCTGCTGCCGGCGCTGCTGCTGCTGGCGGCGCTGGCCTTCTGGTTCGCGCCGCCGATGCGCTCGGTGTTCGGCGGCCTCGGCTGGCCGGCGGCCAGCGCCCCGGCGCCTGCTGGCGGCAGCGCGAGCGCCGTGTCCGAGCTGCCGGCGACGCCGGTGGAGCCGTCGGGTGTGGCCGCATCGGGCGCTGATGGCGCCAGCCTGCAGCCGAGCGGGGTGCTGGTGTCGGCGCCGACCGCGGTCGTGGTGCCTGCGGTCGTGGCCGAGCCGGTGGTGCCTGCAGCGTCGGCTGCCGTGGTGGCCGCCCCGGTGTCCGAAACCGTGCACTCGGCGCCATTGGACGGTGCCCCCGCCGGTGCCAGCGCGCCTTCGGCGGCGACCGGCGCGGTGGTGGTGCGCACCACGGGCGAGTCCTGGATCGAGGTGCGTGACGCGCGGGGTACCGTGCTGCTGTCGCGCACGGTGTTGCCGGGCGAAGTGGTGGGTCTGGACGGCGCCATGCCGATGCGCATGAAGGTGGGCATCGCCAACGTCACCCAGGTGACCCTGCGCGGCGAGCCGTTCAGTCTCGCGCCGTTCACCCGTGGCGCTATCGCCAATGTCGTTCTGAAGTGAGTCTGACCATGAATGCTCCGCTGCCGACCTCCGAACAACCGATCCCGCTGGGCGAGCCCGCTGCGCGCCGCAGCCTGCAGGCCCGCGTGGTCTGGGGCGACCGTGTCGTGACCGTCGGCGGGGACGCGCCGGTGCGGGTGCAGTCGATGACCAACACCGACACGGTGGACGTGATCGGCACCGCCATCCAGGTCAAGGAATTGGCCCTGGCCGGCTCCGAGATGGTGCGCATCACGGTCAACACGCCCGAAGCCGCCGAGGCCGTGCCGCACATCCGCGACCAGCTCGACCGCATGCAGATCGACGTGCCGCTGATCGGCGACTTCCACTACAACGGCCACCGCCTGCTCACCGAGTATCCGGCGATGGCAGCAGCCCTGTCCAAGTACCGCATCAACCCCGGCAACGTCGGCAAGGGCGACAAGCGCGACCGGCAGTTCGGCATGATGGTCGAGGCGGCGATCCGCCATGACAAGCCGGTGCGCATCGGCGTCAACTGGGGCAGTCTGGACCAGGAACTGCTGGCCAGCCTGATGGACACCAACGCCAACCGTGCGCAACCGTGGGAGGCGCGCCAGGTGATGTACGAGGCGCTGATCCAGTCGGCGCTCGACTCGGCGGCCTACGCGGTCGAACTCGGCATGCGGCGCGAGCAGGTGCTGATCAGCTGCAAGGTCAGCGGCGTGCAGGACCTGGTGGCGGTCTACCGCGAACTCTCGAAGCGCTGCGACCATCCGCTGCACCTCGGCCTGACCGAAGCCGGCATGGGCACCAAGGGCACGGTGGCCTCGGCCGCAGCACTGGGCATCCTGCTGCAGCAGGGCATCGGCGACACCATCCGCGTGAGCCTGACGCCCGCGCCGGGCGAGGCGCGCACGCAGGAGGTGACCGTCGCGCTGGAGATTCTGCAGTCGCTGGGCCTGCGCACCTTCGTGCCGAGCGTGACGGCGTGCCCCGGCTGTGGCCGCACGACCAGCACCACCTTCCAGGAACTGACCCAGCAGATCGACCACTTCCTGCGCGCGCAGATGCCGGTCTGGCGCGCTAAGTACCCGGGCGTCGAGACGATGAAGGTGGCCGTGATGGGCTGCATCGTCAACGGCCCCGGCGAGAGCAAGCACGCCGACATCGGCATCAGCCTGCCCGGCACCGGCGAAGCGCCGGCGGCCCCCGTCTTCATCGACGGCGAAAAGGCGATGACGCTGCGCGGCGAAGGCATCGCCACCGAATTCCAGGCGGTGGTCGAGCAATACATCGAGCGTCGCTTCGGCCAGAAGATATGAGCGAAAAAATCCAGGCCGTCAAAGGCATGAACGACCTGCTGCCGCCGGACTCGGCGCGGTGGGAGTGGTTCGAAGACAGCGTGCGCGCCCTGATGCGCCGCTATGGCTACGCCAACATCCGCACCCCGATCGTCGAGCCGACGCCGCTGTTCGTGCGCGGCCTGGGCGAGGTCACCGACATCGTCGAGAAGGAGATGTATTCCTTCGAAGACAAGTTGAACGGCGATGCGCTCACCTTGCGTCCGGAAGGCACCGCGGGCGTCGTGCGCGCGGTGGTGCAGCACAACCTGCTGTACGAAGGCCCGAAGCGCCTGTTCTACATCGGCCCGATGTTCCGCCACGAGCGTCCGCAGAAAGGCCGTTACCGGCAGTTCCACCAGGTCGGCGTCGAGGCGCTGGGCTTTGCTGGTCCGGACGTCGATGCCGAGGTGATCCTGATGGCGCGCAGCCTGTGGCGCGACCTGGGTCTGACCGACGTGCGGCTGGAGATCAACAGCCTGGGCCAGCCCGACGAGCGCAAGGCGCACCGCACCGCGCTGATCGCCCACTTCGAGGCCCACGCCGACGTGCTGGATGAAGAGGCGAAGCGCCGACTGCACAGCAACCCGCTGCGCATCCTCGACACCAAGAACCCGGCGATGCAGCCCATCGTCGAAGCAGCGCCGAAGCTGATGGATTTCCTCGGCGAGGCGTCGCTGAAGCACTTCGACGCGGTGCGCGCGGTGCTGGACGCGGTCGGCCAGCCCTACCGCATCAACCCGCGTCTGGTGCGCGGCATGGACTACTACAACCTGACCGTGTTCGAGTGGGTCACCGACCGGCTTGGTGCGCAGGGCACGGTCTGCGGCGGCGGTCGCTACGACGGCCTGATCGAGCAGATCGGCGGCAAGCCGGCGCCGGCCGTGGGCTGGGGCCTGGGGGTCGAGCGGGTGCTGGCGCTGCTGGAAGACAGCGGTGTGGCTGTCCCGGTGCAGGTGTTGGACGCCTACGCCGTCGTGCCCGACGCGGCCGCGCTGGCCACGGCCACGGTGACGGCCGAGGCGCTGCGCGAGCGCGGCCTGAAGGTCGTGCTGCACGCGGGCGGCAAGGATGGTCCTGGCAGCATGAAGTCCCAGTTCAAGAAGGCCGACGCCAGCGGCGCCCGCTACGCGCTGGTGTTCGGCGGCGACGAACTCGCGCAGGGCATGGTCGCCGTGAAGCCGCTGCGCGAGGGTGGCCGCACCCAGACCCTGCGCCCGCTGGCCGACGTGGCCGCCTGGTCGGCCGAGATCGCCGACTGATCCGGCGGCGCGCCAGCGCGACCCGCATAATCCCATCCTCCACGGTTACACCTCCGACAAACGCGCATGGCATCCCATCTCGATCTCGAAGAACAGGAACAGCTCGACCAGCTCAAGCATTTCTGGGCCAAGTTCGGCAACCTGCTCACCTGGGTGCTGCTGATCGTGCTGACGGCCTACGCCGGCTGGAACGGCTGGCAGTACTGGCAGCGCGACCAGGCCGCCAAGGCCGGTGGCATCTACGATGAGCTGGAACGCTCCGCCCAGGCTGGTGACGCCGACCGGGTCAGCAAGGTGTGGGCCGATCTGCAGGCACGCTACCCGGCGACCGCGTTTGCGGAGCAGGGTGGTCTGCTGGCCGCCAAGGCGCAGTTCGACAAGGGCCAGGCCGATGCCGCGCGCGGCACGCTGGAGTGGGTCGCTGCGAACGCCAAGGAAGACGAGTACCGGGCGATCGCCCGCCTGCGTCTGGCGGGCGTGCACCTCGAAGCCAAGCGCTACGACGAGGCCCTGAAGCTGGTCTCCAGCGACGTGCCCGAGGCCTGGGCCGGACTGGCCGCGGACCGCCGCGGCGACATCCTGCAGGCGCAGGCCAAGACCGCCGACGCGGTGGCCGCCTACCAGCAGGCCTGGAAGGCGCTCGGCAAGGATGTGGATTACCGCCGTCTGGTCGAGGCCAAGCTGGTCGCGCTGGGTGCCGCGCCGCAGGAAGAGGGCGCTGCCTCGGGAGCCGCAAAATGACCATCCTGAACGCGCGCGGTCACAGCGCTGTCCGGCGCTGTCTGGTGGTGGCGGTGGCCCTGCTGATGGCCGCCTGCTCCTCGGTCGAGCGGCCGAAGCCCACGCCCCTGGAGCCGCTGACGCCCCGGATCGCCGGCAAGCAGGTCTGGCGCCAGAGCCTGGGCCGGCCGCTGGTCGGGCAGTCGGTGGCCGTGCTCGGCGACCGTTTCATGCTGGCGGGCGAAGACGGGCAGCTGCTCAGTCTGGACATCGGTACCGGGGCCGTGCGCGGTCAGGTGCGGGTCGGTGCGGCGCTGTCGGCGGGTGTCGGCAGCGATGGCCGGCATGCAGCCGTCGTCACCAAGAACAACGAGCTGGTCGTCATCGACGGCGAGCGTGAAGTCTGGCGCACCCGCCTCAATTCGCGGGTGGTCACCGCACCGCTGGTGGCGGGCGAACGTGTGTTCATCCAGGCCGTTGACCGCAGCGTCATGGCCTTCGACGTGTTCGATGGCCGTCGCCTGTGGACCGTGGGCCGCTCGGGCGAGGCGCTGTCGCTGGCGCAGCCCGGCGTGCTGCTGGCCTACCGCAACACGCTGCTGGTGGGCATGGGCGCGCGCCTGCTGGCACTCGATCCGCTCACCGGCGCGCTGCGCGCGGACAGTACCTTCGCGTCGCCGCGGGGCACCAACGAGGTCGAACGGCTGGCGGACCTCGTCGGGCCGGCTGCGCGCGGCGGTGATGTCGTCTGCGCCCGGGCCTTCCAGGTGGCCGTGAGCTGCCTCAACGCCGAACGCAATGCCGTGCTCTGGAGCCGTCCGCAAGGTGGTTTCGAGGGGCTGGCGATCGACGGGGAATTCGTGTCCGGTGCGGACGCGACCGACCGCATCAGCGTCTGGCGCCGTGCCAGTGGCGATGTGGCCTGGACCTCGGACAAGCTGCGCTACCGCGGCCTGACCGCGCCGCTGTCCGTCGGCTCGACGCTGGTGTTCGGCGACAGCGAAGGCTGGGTCCACATCCTGTCGCAGGACCACGGCGAGCCCTTGCTGCGTCTGCCGACCGACGGCAGTGCCATCGTCGCGCCGCTGGTGCGCTCTGGCCTGACGATGCTGGCCGTGACCCGCTCCGGCAACGTGTTCGCGTTCCGACCGGAATGAGCCTGCGTTCTCCAAAATAATCATTCAACTGCTACAGATCGGAACCGACCCATGAAACCCGTGATTGCCCTCGTCGGACGTCCCAACGTCGGCAAGTCCACGCTGTTCAATCGACTCACTGGACGCCGCGATGCCATCGTGGCCGACTACGCGGGCCTGACCCGCGACCGCCACTATGGCGACGGCGCCCTGGCCGGGCATGAATTCATCGTCATCGACACCGGAGGATTCGAGCCTGATTGCACCTCCGGCATCTTCCAGGAGATGGCCAAGCAGACGCGGCAGGCCGTGGCCGAAGCGGATGCGGTGATCTTCGTGGTCGACGTGCGCGCGGGCCTGTCCGCCCAGGACCACGACATTGCCCGCTTCCTGCGCACCACCAGCAAGCGTGTGCTGCTGGCGGCGAACAAGGCCGAAGGCATGAAGGATGGCCCGCAGCTGGCCGAGTTCCACGAGCTGGGCATTGGCGAGCCGCTGGCCGTCTCGTCGGCCCACGGCCAGGGCATCCGCAGCCTGGTCGAGCTGGCGCTCGAAGGCCTGGTGCCCGAGGTCGAGGAAGACGACGACCTGCCCGAAGAGGCGCGTCCGACGCGACTGGCGGTGTGTGGCCGCCCCAATGTCGGCAAGTCGACGCTGATCAACACCTGGCTTGGCGAAGAGCGCCTCGTGGCCTTCGACCTGCCGGGAACCACCCGAGACGCGATCGAGGTGCCCTTCGAGCGCAATGGCCGCAAGTACAAGCTGATCGACACGGCCGGCCTGCGCCGCAAGGGCAAGGTGTTCGAGTCGATCGAGAAGTTCTCGGTGGTCAAGACGCTGCAGGCCATCGGGGACGCCAACGTCGTGCTGCTGCTGATCGATGCGACCGAAGGCGTGTCGGACCAGGATGCGCACATTGCCGGCTACATCCTCGACGCCGGCCGCGCCGTGGTCATCGCCATCAACAAGTGGGATGCCATCGACGAGTACCAGCGCCAGACGCTGCAGCGCTCGATCGAAACGCGGCTGGCCTTCCTGAAATTCGCGCCGATCCTGCACATCTCCGCCAAGCGCCGCCAGGGCCTGGGGCCGCTGTGGAGCGCCATCGACGAGTCCTGGGCCTCGGCCAAGCGCAAGCTGCCCACGCCGGTGCTGACGCGTCTGCTGCAGGAGGCGGTGGATTTCCAACAGCCCAAGCGGGCGGGAATATCCCGCCCCAAACTGCGTTATGCCCACCAAGGTGGACAGAACCCGCCGTTGATCGTGATCCATGGCAATGCCGTGGAACACATCACCGACGTGTACAAACGCTATCTGGAGAGCCGTTTCCGCGAGCATTTCAAGCTCGTTGGCACTCCGTTGCGTATCGAGTTGCGCGCCTCGCGCAATCCCTTCACGGAAAAGGATTCCTGATCCGTCGGATCGTGGTCCCGGGCGTGTGATAACGTGCGGGCCTTCTTAGACTCCATTTCCAACACGGAGAATATCGTGAGCAACAAAGGGCAACTGCTACAAGACCCCTTCCTCAACCTGCTGCGCAAGGAGCATGTTCCGGTGTCGATTTACCTCGTCAACGGCATCAAGCTGCAGGGCCACATCGAGTCTTTTGATCAGTATGTGGTTCTCCTTCGCAACACCGTCACCCAGATGGTCTACAAGCACGCGATCTCGACCGTCGTGCCGGGCCGACCGGTGAACTTCCACGCGGCAGAATCGCCGGAAGCCAGCTGACCGCCCGCAGCGGCCAGCCAGACGCGTCAACTCGAAGCACCTTGACTGCAACGGACTCTTCCCCTCTCCCACGCGCTGTTCTGGTCGGGGTCGATTTCGGCGCAAATGCGTCTTTCGATTCGACGCTGGATGAACTGGCCCTGCTGGCCCAGTCTGCAGGCGATGAGCCGGTCGCCCGGATCATCGCCCGCCGCCGTGCCCCTGATCCCGCACTGTTCGTGGGCTCGGGCAAGGCCGATGAAATCAAGCTCGTCGTGGCCGAGCACGGTGCCCAGTGCGTGATCTTCGATCAGGCGCTGGGTCCGGCTCAGCAACGCAATCTCGAACGCCACCTCGGCGTCGAGGTGCTGGATCGCATCGCACTCATCCTGGAAATCTTTGGCGCCCGCGCGCGCAGCCATGAAGGCAAGCTTCAGGTCGAACTCGCGCGGCTGCAATACCTCTCCACCCGCCTCGTGCGCCGCTGGTCCCATCTGGAACGCCAGCGTGGTGGCGTCGGTCTGCGCGGCGGTCCCGGGGAAACCCAGATCGAGCTGGACAAGCGCATGATCGCCGTGCGCATCAAGGCCGTGAAGGAACGACTCGACAAGGTCAAGCGCCAGCGCGGCACGCAGCGCAAGGCGCGCGAGCGCCAGGGCACCTTCCGCGTCTCGCTGGTGGGCTATACCAACGCCGGCAAGAGCACGCTCTTCAATGCGCTGGTCAAGGCGCAGACCTACGCCGCGGACCAGCTCTTCGCCACGCTCGACACGACGACGCGCCAGATGTACCTCGAGGACGCCCGGCGCAGCGTGTCGCTGTCGGACACCGTGGGCTTCATCCGCGATCTGCCGCACACGCTGGTCGATGCCTTCCAGGCCACGCTGCAGGAGGCTGCCGACGCGGACCTGCTGCTGCACGTGGTGGACGCGGCCAGTCCGGTCTGGCTCGACCAGATCCGTGAGGTCCAGCGGGTGCTGCACGAGATCGGTGCCGACGACGTGGCGCAGGTGCTGGTCTTCAACAAGATGGACGCCATGGAGTCGGGGCAACTGCCGCGTGTGCCGGGCGACCTCTATGAACTCGCGCCCGGGCTGGTGGTGCCGCGCTGGTTCGTCAGTGCCCGCACTGGCGAGGGCCTGGCGGCGTTGCGCCAGGTCATCGCCGAAGCGGCCCTGAACCAGGACCGCCTGGAGGCCCCGGGCCGCTCCGATCCCCGTTTCGACCCTGATCGCAGCGATGCCGATGTGATCGAGATCGAAGACACGACGCCTGAACGGGTCGAAACCCTGCCCACGCCGCCCACGGCGTGAAGCATGCTGTAATTCCGGACATGAACAAGACGAATCCGATGGACGCTTACACGCCTGTTCGGGCCCCATGGGGGGCTGTGGCCGGTTCTGCGCTGAAGCTGGTCGCCGGGGCCGCGCGAACCCTTGTTGGTCTGCTGAGTGGCACCCGCCACGGGCCTGCCGGCGCGGACGTGATGGCCAATTCCGGTCGCAACGACGGTCCGCCGGATCTGGACGAACTCTGGCGCGACTTCAACCAGAAGCTCGGCGGCCTGTTCGGTGGCAAGACACCGGCTGGCCGTGACGGCGGTGGTTCTCCGCCGTCCGGGCGTCCGGATCCGTCGTCCGATGGCCGTCTGTTCGGCATGGGTGGTGGGCTGCTGGTGGGAGTGGCGGCGCTGCTGTGGCTCGGTAGCGGCTTCTTCATCGTGCAGGAAGGCCAGCAGGCCGTGATCCTGACCTTCGGCAAGTTCAGCCGCACGGTGGACGCTGGCATCCAGTACCGCTGGCCGTCGCCGTTCCAGTCGCACGACACCGTCAACGTCACACAGACCCGTTCCACCGAAGTGGGGCGCAACTCGGTCGTGCAGGCCACGGGGCTGCGCGACTCGTCCATGCTCACGCAGGACGAGAACATCGTCGACATCCGCTTCACGGTGCAATGGCGCCTGAAGCAGGCCAAGGACTTCCTGTTCGAGAACCGCAATGTCGAAGAGGCCGTCCTGCAGGCGGCCGAATCGGCGGTGCGCGAGATCGTCGGGCGCGGCACGATGGATTCCGTCCTGTACGAGCAGCGCGACGCGATCGCCGTGGACCTGGTCAAGTCGATCCAGGCCCAGCTCGACCGCCTCAAGGCGGGCATCCTCGTCGTCAATGTCAATGTCCAGAGCGTGCAGGCCCCCGAGCAGGTGCAGGCCGCCTTCGACGACGCCTTCAAGGCTGGCGCCGACCGCGAGCGCCTGAAGAACGAAGGCCAGGCCTACGCCAACGACATCATCCCCAAGGCCCGCGGCACGGCTGCACGCCTGGCGGAAGAGGCCGATGGCTACCGCGCCCGTGTGGTCGCCCAGGCGGACGGCGACGGGGAACGCTTTCGCAGCGTGCTGGCCGAGTACCAGAAGGCGCCAGGCGTGACCCGCGACCGGATGTACATCGACACCATGTCGCAGCTCTATGCCAATGTCAGCAAGGTGATGGTCGACTCCCGCAGCGGCAGCAACCTGCTTTACCTGCCGCTGGACAAGCTGATGCAGCAGTCGGCCGCCGCGTCGGCCAGCGCTGCGTCGGCGGTGCCGCTGGTGTCGTCCGGCAACGACGGCGCTTCGGGCAGCAGCGTGGACGTGCGTTCACGCGACGGGCAACGCGGCCGCGACCGTGACGTGCGCTGAGCAGGGGAAAATCAAATGAATCGAATCGGATTACTCGCGGTCAGCGCCCTGATGGTGCTGCTCGTCTCCATGTCGATGCTGTTCGTGGTCGATCAGCGCAACTTCGCCGTCGTCTACTCGCTGGGCGAAATCAAGGAAGTCATCGCCGAGCCGGGGCTGAAGTTCAAGCTGCCGCCGCCTCTGCAGAACGTGATCTTCATCGACCGCCGCACGCAGACGCTGGACAGCCCCGAAACGCGCCCGGTCTTCACCGCCGAAAAGCAGAGCCTGGTGATCGACTGGCTGGTCAAGTGGCGCATCACCGAGCCGCGCCAGTTCATCCGCAACACCGGCGTCGACCTGCGCAACGCCGAGGCGCGCCTGTCGCCCATCGTGCAGGCCGCGCTGAACGAGGAGGTCACCAAGCGCACCGTGCGGGCGATGCTCTCCACGGAGCGCGACAAGGTGATGCAGGGTGTGATGCAGCGCCTCAGCGATGACGCCAAGAACTTCGGCATCGAGATCGTTGACGTCCGCATCAAGCGGGTCGACTTCGCGGCGACGATCACGGAGTCGGTGTATCGCCGCATGGAGTCGGAGCGCAAGCGCGTGGCCAACGAACTGCGCTCGGAAGGCGCGGCGGACGGCGAAAAGATCCGTGCCGATGCGGACCGACAGCGTGAGGTGATCCTCGCAGACGCCTACCGTGACGCCCAGAAGGTCAAGGGCGAAGGCGATGCCAAGGCGTCTGCCATCTACGCCGACGCGTTCGGCCGTGATCCCCAGTTCGCCAATTTCTACCGCAGCCTGGAAGCCTACCGTTCGAGTTTCCGCAGCAAGAGCGATGTGCTCGTGCTCGATCCGTCGAGCGAGTTCTTCCGCGTGATGCGCAACGGCGGCGTGGGTGGCAAGTAAGTGACCCTGGACACGCTGCTGTCGGCCCTGGCGCTGGTGCTCGTGATCGAAGGGCTGATGCCACTGCTCGGTCCGCGGCGGTGGCGCAGCGTCTTCGAGCAGGTGCTCGCACTCGGAGATGGACAGATCCGTTTCATCGGTCTGATCAGCGTCCTGACCGGACTTCTGTTGCTGCTGCTCTTCAGTTGAACGCCGTGTGACCGGTTTCGGCCGGTCCTCCTGCCTGTTGTCATCATGCCGACTTGGGGCAGGGCTGCGGACGCTTCTTGTGTCGTGATGGGCGGTGAAGCCGGTGTCGCCCGGTAGAATCGCCGTTTTGATTTCCTGCACCGTTATGTCTTCTGCTTGGCTGTTGCCCGAGCACATTGCCGATGTGTTGCCTCATGAGGCTCGGCGAATCGAGGAGCTGCGGCGCATCCTGCTGGATGCCGCCCGTGGCTATGGCTATGAACTCGTCATGCCGCCGCTGCTGGAGCATCTGGAGTCGCTGCTGAGCGGCACCGGCCGTGCGCTGGACCTGCGTACCTTCAAGCTGGTCGACCAGCTCAGCGGTCGCACGCTGGGTGTGCGCGCCGACACCACGCCCCAGGTGGCGCGCATCGACGCCCATCTGCTGAACCGCGCCGGTCTGACCCGCCTGTGCTACTGCGGCCCGGTGCTGCACACGCTGCCGGCCGGCCCGGACAGCACGCGTGAGCCGCTCCAGTTCGGCGCCGAGATCTACGGGCACGGCGGCCTTGAAGCCGACCTGGAAGTGCATGAACTGGCGCTCGAGTGCCTGGGCCGTGCCCGCGTCGAGTCGCTGGTCATGGACCTGGCCGATGCCCGCTTCGTGCAGGGTGCGCTGGAGGGCGTGACGCTGTCTCCTGTTCAGGGTGATGCGCTGCGGGCAGCGCTGGCAGCCAAGGACCAGGCCGAACTGCAGGCGCTGACCGCCGATCTGCCCGCGATGAACCGCGATGCACTGCGTCTGCTGCCGTCCCTGTTCGGTGGCGACGAGGTGCTGGAACTGGCCCGGGCCCGGTTGCCGAACAACGCACTGGTCACCGCGGCGCTGGACGACGTGCAGTGGCTCGCCACGCATCTGCGGCGTGACTATCCGTCGCTGCGCCTGGGTTTCGATCTGGCCGATCTGTCGGGCTACGCTTATTACAGCGGGACCCGGTTCGCGATCTACAGTGCCGGTGGCACCGATGCACTGGTGCGCGGCGGTCGCTATGACAATGTCGGGGCCGTCTTCGGGCGCCGGCGTGCGGCGGTGGGCTTCAGTCTCGATCTGAAGTCCGTCGTGGAGCATGTCCGTTTCGACGGACGCCGCGCCGCCATCCGCGCCCCCTGGAGCGAAGACACGGCGCTTCGTGCGGCCGTGCGCCGCCTGCGCGAGACGGGCGAGGCGGTGGTTTGTGTGTTGCCCGGGCATGAGCACGAGGCAGACGAGTTCGAGTGCGACCGGGAACTGGTCGCCGTCAACGGGCAGTGGGTGGTCTGTGCGCGCTGAGCGCCGCCGCCGCTGACCGGACCTTTCCTTTCGATCGGATACTTGAGATGGATACACGCAGTGCTGCGTCTGCAGAAGTTCGTGGGCGCAATGTCGTCGTTGTCGGTACGCAATGGGGTGATGAGGGCAAGGGCAAGGTCGTCGACTGGCTGACCGACCACGCCGCCGGTGTGGTGCGCTTCCAGGGCGGCCACAACGCGGGCCACACGCTGGTGATCAATGGCGTGAAGACCGCGCTGCAACTGATCCCCTCGGGCATCATGCGCGCCGGCGTGGCCTGCTACATCGGCAACGGTGTCGTGGTCGATCCGGTCCACCTGCTGCTGGAAATCGGGCGCCTCGAAGCGGCTGGTCTGGATGTGCGCTCGCGCCTGTTCATCAGCGAGTCCTGCCCGCTGATCCTGCCCTTCCACGTCGAGGTGGACAAGGCGCGCGAAGCGCTGCGCGAAACCAGCGGCGCCGGCAAGATCGGCACCACCGGCAAGGGCATCGGCCCCGCCTACGAGGACAAGGTCGCCCGCCGCGCGCTGCGCGTCCAGGACCTGAAGCACCCCGAGCGCTTCGCGAAGAAGCTGCGCGAGTTGCTGGCCCTGCACAACTTCGCCCTCGAAGGCTATCTGAACAGCAAGGCGCTGGAGTTCCAGCCGATCTTCGACCAGGCCATGGAAATGGCCGAGCAGCTCAAGCCGATGATGGCGGACGTCGGTGTGCGCATTGATGCGGCCAACCGTGCGGGTGGCAGCATCCTGTTCGAGGGTGCACAGGGCACGCTGCTCGACATCGACCACGGCACCTATCCGTTCGTCACGTCGAGCAACTGCGTGGCGGGCAATGCGGCAGCCGGCTCCGGTGTCGGACCGCATCTGCTGCACTACATGCTGGGCATCACCAAGGCCTACACCACGCGGGTCGGCTCCGGTCCGTTCCCCACCGAGCTGCCGATGGACGAGCCGGGCTCCGTGGGCCACCACCTGTCCACGATCGGCCAGGAGCGTGGCACCGTCACCGGGCGGGCGCGTCGTTGCGGCTGGCTGGATGGCGCGGCACTCAAGCGCGCGATGCTGATCAACGGCATCACTGGCCTGTGCCTGACCAAGCTGGACGTGCTGGACGGGCTGACCGAAATCCGCATGTGTGTCGGCTACGAGCTGCATGGCGAGCGCGTGGACATCCTCCCGCTGGATGCCGACGAGATCGTCAACTGCAAGCCGATCTACGAAGTGTTCCCGGGCTGGACGGAAACGACCTTCGGCGTGACGACGTGGGAAGGGTTGCCGCTCAATGCGCAGCGGTATCTGGAGCGTGTGCAGGAATTCATCGCGACACCGATCGCGATGGTGTCGACCGGCCCCGACCGCGACCACACCATCCTGCTGCGCCACCCCTACAAGGACTGAATGTCCGCCCCGTTCAAGCAAGGAGTCAGCATGCTCACCGATGACGGCAAACACCTGTATGTGTCCTGGGATGAATACCACCTGCTGATCGAGAAACTCGCGATCAAGGTGCACCAGTCCGGCTGGGAGTTCGACCAGATTCTTTGCCTGGCGCGCGGCGGGCTTCGTCCCGGCGATGTGATGTCGCGGGTGTTCGACAAGCCGCTGGCCATCATGGCGACCAGTTCCTACCGCGCCGAGAGTGGCACGATCCAGGGTCGGCTGGACATGGCGAAGTACATCACCATGCCCAAGGGCGAACTCGCCGGCCGCGTGCTGCTGGTGGATGACCTTGCAGATTCCGGCGTCACGCTGCAGGCGGTGGTGGACCGTTTGCGTGGCATGCCTGCAATCCGCGAACTGCGCTCGGGCGTGCTGTGGGTGAAGGGTGTGTCCTGCTATACGCCGGACTATTTCGTCGAGGCGCTGCCCACGAGTCCGTGGATCCACCAGCCATTCGAGGAATATGACGCGATGCGTCCGGAAGCGCTGACCCGCAAACTGTCGGTCTGAAACGTCTGCGGCTGATCAGCCGCTTTTCAGCCAGCCCAATCAAAAATGCCCGCTGACCTCGATGAGGTGAGCGGGCATTTTTTGTTTGTGAATCTGATCGCATGCGTCAGCCAATAAAAAAGCCAGCTCGAAAGCTGGCTTTTCATGTTGGTGCCCAGGAGAGGACTCGAACCTCCACGGAGTTACCCGCTAGTACCTGAAACTAGTGCGTCTACCAATTCCGCCATCTGGGCTTCGTCGCGGTAAGGAATTTTTGTTCCCAACTGCGAAGAACGCTAGTGTAGCATCAGATAAAAACCGAACGCAAGGATTTTTCGTTGAACAACAACAGCAATTTGTCGAATGAAGTCGTGGGCACGGTGCAAGGGCACCGTGATGGTCATGGCTTCGTGGTGGTCGACGGCGGTGATGTCGACATTTATCTGGCTCCACAGGAAATGCGCGCGGTCCTGCACCACGACCGGGTTCGTGTGCGGGTCATGCGCCTCGACCGCAAGGGGCGGCCCGAGGGTCGGGTGCTAGAAATCCTGGAGCGTCGCAAGGCGCCGATCATCGGCCGCCTGCTGCTCGAGAACGGTGTCTGGATCGTGGCGCCGGAAGACAAGCGCTACGGCCAGGACATCCTGATTCCGAAGAACGCCACCGCCAGCGCCGAAGCCGGGCAGGTGGTGGCGGTCGAGCTGACCGAGCCACCGTCGCTGCACTCCCAGCCGGTGGGCCGGATCACCGAAGTGTTAGGTGACATCGACGATCCCGGCATGGAGATCGAGATCGCGGTGCGCAAGTACGAGGTGCCGCACCAGTTCTCTCCCGCGACGCTCGCGCAGACCGGCAAGCTGCCCGACAAGGTCCGTGCGGTCGACATGAAACACCGGGTCGACCTGACGGACGTGCCGCTGGTGACCATCGACGGCGAGGATGCACGCGACTTTGACGACGCGGTCTACTGCGAGCCGGCCAAGGTCGGGCGCAAGAAGGGCTGGCGCCTGCTGGTGGCGATCGCCGACGTGAGCCACTACGTCAAGCCGGGCGATCCGCTGGATGACGATGCCTACGAGCGCGCGACCTCGGTCTACTTCCCGCGGCGTGTCATTCCGATGCTGCCGGAAAAGTTGTCCAACGGCCTGTGTTCGCTCAATCCGAACCAGAATCGGCTCTCGATGGTTTGCGACATGCTCGTGGACGCCGAAGGCGAGGTGTCGGCCTACCAGTTCTACCCGGCGGTGATCTGCTCGCATGCGCGGCTGACCTATACCGAAGTGGCGGCTGTGCTGTCGAACACCCGCGGCGCCGAGGCCCAGCGCCAGGTCCACCTCGTGCCGCACCTGCTGCATCTGCACGAGGTCTATCGTCTCCTGCTGAAGCAGCGGGCGACCCGCGGCGCGATCGACTTCGAGACCACCGAAACGCAGATCGTCTGCGACGAAAACGGGCGCATCGACAAGATCATCCCGCGGGTACGCACCGAAGCGCACCGCCTGATCGAGGAGGCGATGCTCGCCGCCAATGTCTGCGCAGCCGACTTCATCCAGGCCGGCAAGCATCCCTCGCTGTACCGGGTGCACGAAGGCCCGACCCCGGAGAAGCGCCTGGCGCTGCAGAACTACCTGCGCAGCCTCGGCCTGAACCTCACGGTCAGCGACGATCCGACGCCCGGGGAGTTGCAGGCGCTTGCGCAGCTGACCCGGGACCGCCCGGACGCCACGCAGATCCACTCCATGCTGCTGCGCTCCATGCAGCAGGCGATCTACACACCCTTCAACAACGGCCACTTCGGCCTGTCCTACAGCGCGTACACCCACTTCACCAGCCCGATCCGCCGTTATCCGGACCTGCTGGTGCACCGTGTCATCAAGGGGTTGCTGGCCGGCAAGAAATACGGCCTCGTGGTGCGGGCGGCCGTTCCTGGTGCGGCGGTGCCGACACGTCGCCGGCAACCGGCCAAGGTCGAGGGGCCAGCGCCCCGCATGGAGGGCATCGCACCCCGTGACCTCGAGGTCTGGGAGGTTGCCGGGGCCCATTGCAGTGCGAACGAACGCCGAGCGGACGAGGCCTCGCGGGATGTCGAGGCGTGGCTGAAGTGCAAGTTCATGCGCGACCGCCTGGGCGAGGAGTATGGCGGCACGATCAGCTCGGTCACCAGCTTCGGTCTGTTCGTGCAGCTCGACGAGCTGTACGTCGAGGGCCTGGTCCACATCACCGAACTGGGCGGCGAGTATTTCCGCTACGACGACGTGCGCCACGAACTGCGCGGCGAGCGAACCGGGGTGCGCTATGCGGTCGGTGGTCGCATCCGGGTGCAGGTCAGCCGGGTCGATCTCGACGGACGCCGCATCGATTTCCGGATGGTGCGCGATCCGCTGACGCCCGCTGCGGTCCCGAAGCCGGCCCGCGAGCGGCACGCCACGGCGCAGGATGAGCTGGCCTCGATCCAGGAAGCGGACCGTGCCGTGCGCCGCTCCTCGCGCAAGACGGCGGCACGCAAGTCCGGCCCACATGACGGCAAGACTGCAGGCAATAACGCAGGCAAGAGCGCCGGCAAGAGCGCCGGCAAGGTCGCAGGAAAAGCGGCGGGCAAGGCGGCGGGGAAATCGTCCGGCAAGCCAGCGGCACGCCCGGCGTCGCTGCCGGTCGATCTGCCGATGGAAGCGGTCGCCCCGGCGCCAGTCATCGAAGGCCGGCGTCGGCGCAACAAGCGCTGAGGCACCTGGTCAGTGCCCGGACGGAATCAGCCGGCTGGCGACCAGGACGTCGCCAGCCGGGCTGAGCTGTTCGGCGCGCAGGCCATGCTGGTACACCGCATGGCGGGCGGCCAGCTCCGCCTCTGACCAGACCAGCGACGCATTCTTGCCGGAGCGTCCGCCCGTCAGCTGGCTCCACATCCCGGCGATCCAGCCGGCCAGCACGTCGCCACTGCCCGGCGTGGCGAGCGCGGCATTCCCGCTGGTGTTGATCCACGGGATGCTGTCCGGCGAGGCGATCAGGCTCCCGGAGCCCTTGAGCACCACGACGGCCCCCGTGCGCGCGGCCAGCGTCCGGGCTGCGACCAGGCGGTCTGACTGGACTTCGGCCGCGCTGCAACCCAGCAGGCGCGCCGCTTCCAGCGGGTGCGGCGTCAGCACGGTTGGCAGACCGTTGTCGCGGCGCTCGCGCAGGGCCTCGCCCAGTTGGGTGTCACCGGCCAGCGCGTTCAGCGCATCGGCATCCAGCACCAGCCTGGCCGCATGGCGCAGCGTGTCGGGCAGGTACGCCTGGATCGCCTGTCCGCCGCCACAACCGGCCACCACCGTGGCGTTCTGCAGGCGAGCGGCGTCCGGTGCGTCGGCCAGCATCAGCTCCGGGTGCAGTGGATCGAGCCGCTGGGCGTCGGGGTCGAGCAGGTGGGCGTAGACGCGGCCGGCGCCGACACACAGCGCGGTGCGCGCTGCCAGCAAGGGGGCGCCGGTCATCGACCGTCCGCCGCCCAGCACCCAGACATCGCCAAAGCTGCCCTTGTGCTGGGCGTGGTGCCGTGCCGGCCAGACGGAGTCGGCCCAGACCGGGCTGTGCAGCCAGGCGGCCGGTGGGGGAATGCCAGCCTGGGTCAGCGAGGCACCCAGGTCGTCCCACCAGATCTCGCCGGCGTAGTCGCGTCCGCGGGCGGTGAACAGGCCGGGCGCCAGGGTCAGCAGGGCCAGCGTCCAGCGGGCCTGGACACAGGGCGCGCCCACCTCCAGCGCGCCCGTGTCGCCGGGCAGTCCGGAGGGCAGGTCCACCGCCAGCACGGGCGCAGCATGCCCGCGCAGCAGGCGGATCGCCTCGGCCAGTTCGCCGCTCGCGGGTCGTGTCAGGCCGCGGCCCAGCAGGGCGTCGATGACCAGTTCGGAGCGGGACCACTCGGCGGTGTCCAGTCCGTCCACGATGCGGACGCCCGCGGCCTGCGCCTGCTGGCGTGACGCGGCGGCATCCGGCGGCCACGCGGTGTCCCGGCCGAAGGCGTGCACGACGACTTGTCGACCGGCCCGGTGCAGATGCAGGGCGGCCTCGTAGCCGTCACCGCCGTTGTTGCCGTTGCCGGCCAGCACATCGATGCGGCGGGCGTTGGGTGTGAGTGCCATGGCCAGCCGCGCGACGGCCTGTCCGGCGCGCTGCATCAGCGTGTGGGGCGGCAGGTCCTGTGCGGACAAGGCGTCGATCGCGCGGGAGGCCGCGCTGTCGTGGGTGGGCCAGGGGCCGGCGGCCGTCCGGATCAGTGTCGAGAGCTGGACGGGCGGTGTGCGGTTCATGGGCTGGGTACCGGTTGCATATCAGCCCACGCTTCGGGCGTGAGCACGGCGACACCCAATGGCCGCGCACGCCGTGCGAGCCGGCGCAGCGCGTGGTCCCGCGTGACGAGCCACGGCGTGCGCCGGGCAACGGCCAGGTCGATGAAACACTGGTCGTCCGGATCCGTGCAGCGCAGGCGCTCCCCATGCGGCAGCGGGCCGGGTGGGGGCACGGACCGCGACCAGGCCTGCACGGCGGCCATCGCCGGGACGTGGCGGGCGGACCAGCGCACCAGCGTCGGCAGGTACAGCAGGCGCCCGAGCACATCGACCAGCTCGTCCTGCATCGCCGGGCTGACGATCCAGCGCACCCGGCCTTCGGTGACGGCCTGGCCAATGGCGAGACCGCTGGCGTGTTCGAACACCAGCCAGTCGAGGACCACGTTCGTGTCGAGAATGATGTCCGGGGTCATCGGATGCGTCCGGGTTGCAAGGCGGTTTCGATGTCCAGCGCGGCGCCGAGCAGTGCGTCGTCGCGTCCGCCGGTGGTCCAGAGCATCAGGCCGACCGGCGCGTCGCCGTGCGGGTGGCAGGGCAGGCTGATGGCGCAGCCGTCCAGCTGGTTGACGATCGACGGATTGCGCAGCAGCAGGGCGTTGACCCGGAAGAAGGTCTCGTCGTCGGCGATCAGCGGCGCCAGCAGGGGGGCGATCACCGGCACGGTCGGGCTCAGGACGCAGTCGACGACACCGAGTTCCGCGGCCATGCGCTCGATCCAGCGCGCGCGCAGTCGGTGCAGTTCCGCGATGGCCGCCGGCGTGATGGACGCACCACGCCGGATGCGCGCCGCGACCCGCGGATCGTAGCGATCGCCGTCGCGGGCGAGCAGCTCGCGGTGCCAGGCCCAGCTCTCGGCGGCAGGCAGTCCACCGTCCTGCAGCAGGGCGGGCAGGTCGTCCAGCGCGGGCAGGGCGAGTCGGGTGATCCGTGCGCCGGCGCGGCCCAGGTCGGTCAGGCTGCGCTCGAAGGCGCGCTGGACGTCCGCGTCCATGCCGTCGAGCAGCAGCGGCTCGACCACGCCGAACTGCCAGTCCACCAGCGGCCGGCGGGTGGGTGTGCAGCGCCGGGCCGACAGCACCGCGTGCACCGCGATGGCGTCGTCCACGCTCCGGGTGATGGCGCAGGTGGTGTCCAGGCTGGGCGACAGCGGGATGCCTCCGTCCTTGGGCGTGCGGGACTGGGTATTCTTGAAGCCGACCAGGCCCTGCAGGGCGGCCGGAATGCGGATGGAGCCGCCGGTGTCGCTGCCCAGTGCGGCCCAGGCGGCGCCAGTGGCCACCGACACGGCGCCGCCCGAGGTGGAGCCGCCGGGAATGCGTGGTTCCAGTCCCAGTGCGGCCGTCACGGGATTGACGGGCGTGCCCTGGTGGGGATTGATGCCGACACCGGAGAAAGCGAACTCCGTCATCTGCGTGCGGCCGATCAGGGCCGCGCCAGCAGCGCGCAGGCGCGCCACGGCGAGGGCGTCCGTGGCGGCGGCAGGGCGGTCCGCCAGCACGATGGAGCCAGCCGTGGTGGTCTGTCCGGCCACGTCGAAGAGGTCCTTGATGCTGACGACGCGCCCGTCCAGTGGACCGATCACTGCGCCACGCTGGCGGCGCTGGTCGGATGCGTCGGCAGCGGCGCGTGCGCCGTGGCGGTCGATGTGCACGAAGGCGGGGGCGGCCTCGCCGAGCGCGATCTCCAGCGAGATTTCGATGGCTTCGCGGGCGGCATGGGCCGGGGAGATGGGTGCGGCAGGTGGCCGAACTGGATCGATGGGATTCAAGGCTGCTACAATCTCGGGGTTTTTCCGATGCCGCTTCCACAGCGGCGAGCTGTCCGGCGCATGGTGTGCTCGACAGACCCGGTGCACGGGACGGAAGAATCAATCCCGAATCCGACTGGCTGAAGGTGTTGCGCCGAGTGCGGTGTTGACTGCGCACTGCGTGCAATTCGAGTCGGATTCTAGATCCAACCTTTGGAATTTCTGGAGTTAGTCATGTCCTTCACGATGCGTGAAATGCTGGAAGCCGGCGTCCACTTTGGTCACCAGACCCGTTTCTGGAACCCCAAGATGGCCCAGTACATCTTCGGCCACCGCAACAAGATCCACATCATCAACCTGGAAAAGACGGTTCCGCTGTTCCAGGAAGCCACCAAGTTCGCCCGTTCGCTGGCTGCCAAGCGTGGCACCGTGCTGTTCGTCGGCACCAAGCGCCAGGCCCGTGACATCGTCGCCGAAGAAGCGCAGCGCGCCGGCATGCCCTACGTCGACCAGCGCTGGCTCGGCGGCATGCTGACCAACTTCAAGACGGTCAAGGGTTCGCTGAAGAAGCTCAAGGACATGCAGGCCCAGGTGGAAGCCGGCCTCGAGTCGATGAGCAAGAAGGAAGGCCTGCTGTTCCAGCGCGAGCTGGCCAAGCTGGAAAAGGACATCGGCGGCATCCAGGACATGGCTGTGCTGCCGGACGCGATGTTCGTCATCGACGTCGGTTTCCACAAGATCGCGATCGCTGAAGCCCAGAAGCTCGGCATCCCCATCATCGGCGTGGTGGACACCAACCACAACCCGGTCGGCATCGACTACGTCATCCCCGGCAACGACGACTCGGCCAAGGCCGTGGCGCTGTATGCCCGCGTGATGGCCGACGCCGTCCTCGAAGGCAAGGCCCAG
The DNA here is from genome assembly GCF_963924895.1 of uncultured Sphaerotilus sp. NCBI lineage: Bacteria > Pseudomonadati > Pseudomonadota > Betaproteobacteria > Burkholderiales > Sphaerotilaceae > Sphaerotilus > uncultured Sphaerotilus sp. Next base: position 63,004 of record NZ_CAWURG010000003.1, on the reverse strand, counting down.
TCGATGAACGAAGTGGTCGAAGCCGTCGCTGCGCCGAGTTCGGACGAATACGTCGAAGAGAACGGCGCTGCCTGAACCCCTTCGGTTCGGCGTGCAAGGGGCTGATTCAGCCCCTTTTTTTCAAGATTTCGAGATTTGAGGAGAACTTTCATGGCTGCTATTACCGCCAAGATGGTCGGCGACCTGCGCGCCAAGACCGACGCGCCGATGATGGAGTGCAAGAAGGCACTGACCGAGGCTGACGGCGACATGGTGCGTGCGGAGGAAATCCTGCGCGTCAAGCTCGGCAACAAGGCCGGCAAGGCCGCTTCCCGCGTGACGGCCGAAGGCGTCATCGCCGCGTCCGTGTCCGGCAACACCGGCGCGCTGGTCGAAGTCAACTGCGAGACCGACTTCGTCTCGAAGAACGACAGCTTCCTGTCCTTCGTGCAGTCGTGCGCCGACCTGATCGTCGCGCACAACCCGGCCGACGTGGCTGCGCTGTCGGCGCTGCCGCTGGTGATGGGCGATTTCGGCCCGACCGTCGAGGACGTCCGCAAGGGCCTGATCGGCAAGATCGGCGAGAACATGTCGATCCGCCGCTTCAAGCGCTACGCCGACGGCGGCCTGCTGGCCCATTACCTGCACGGCGTGCGTATCGGCGTGATGGTCGAGTACACCGGCGACGCCGTGGCGGCCAAGGATGCAGCGATGCACATCGCCGCCATGAAGCCGGTGGCCCTGTCGTCCGCCGACGTGCCGGCTGCGCTGATCGAAGTCGAGCGCCGTGTGGCGACTGAAAAGGCGGCCGAATCGGGCAAGCCGGCCGACATCGTCGTCAAGATGGTCGAAGGCTCGGTGCAGAAGTACCTCAAGGAGGTCTCGCTGCTCGACCAGGTGTTCGTGAAGGCAGCGGACGGCAAGCAGACCGTTGGCCAGTACTTCAAGAGCACCGGCACCACGCCCGCAGGCTTCACGATGTTCATCGTCGGCGAAGGCATCGAGAAGAAGCAGGACGACTTCGCTGCCGAAGTGGCTGCGCAAGTCGCTGCCGCCAAGGGTCTGTGATCGTCCTGCTCTAAACTCGCGATCGCCATTTTTCTGTTTCGAGGTCACTGCATGCCCGCTTACAAACGCATCCTTCTCAAGTTGTCCGGTGAAGCCCTGATGGGTGACGATGCCTATGGCATCAACCGCGCCACCATCGTGCGCATGGTGCGCGAGGTGCAGGAAATCACCCAGCTGGGATGTGAAGTGGCGGTGGTGATCGGCGGCGGAAACATCTTTCGCGGTGTCGCAGGCGGCGCGGTCGGCATGGACCGCGCCACCGCCGACTACATGGGCATGCTGGCGACTGTGATGAACGCGCTGGCCCTGTCCGACACGATGCGCCAGGAAGGCATGACCGCCCGTGTCATGTCCGCCCTGAGCATCGACCAGGTCGTCGAGCCCTATGTGCGCCCCAAGGCGCTCCAGTATCTGGAAGAGGGCAAGGTCGTCATCTTTGCAGGCGGCACCGGCAATCCCTTCTTCACCACCGACACGGCCGCCGCGCTGCGCGGCGCCGAGATCGGTGCCCAGATCGTGCTGAAGGCGACCAAGGTGGACGGCGTCTACACGGCCGACCCCAAGAAGGACCCGACGGCCACCCGCTACGCGACCCTGACCTTCGACGAGGCCATCGGCCGCAACCTGGCGGTGCTGGATGCGACGGCGTTTGCGCTGTGCCGTGACCAGAACCTGCCGATCAAGGTATTCTCGATCTTCAAGCCGGGCGCCCTCAAGCGCGTCGTCATGGGTGAAGACGAAGGAACGCTGGTCCACGTCTGACGGCGTCCGGGACCCAGCAGGAGCACCACGATGAGCATTGCCGACATCAAGAAAAACGCCGAAGCCAAGATGGCCAAGTCCATCGAGTCCTTCAAGAACGAACTGCAGAAGATCCGCACTGGCCGCGCCCACCCGGGCATCCTGGACCAGGTGCAGGTCGAGTACTACGGCTCGATGCTGCCGATCAGCCAGGTGGCCAATGTGTCGCTGATCGACGCCCGCACCATCAGCGTGCAGCCGTGGGAAAAGAGCATGGCCAAGCCGATCGAGAAGGCCATCCGCGAGTCGGACCTGGGCCTGAATCCGTCGTCGCTGGGCGAACTGATCCGCGTGCCGATGCCCGCACTCACCGAAGAGCGCCGCCGTGACCTGACCAAGGTCGTGCGCAACGCCGGGGAAGATGCCCGCATCGCCGTGCGCAACCTGCGCCGCGACGGCAATGACCAGGCCAAGCGCCTGCTCAAGGACAAGCTGATCTCCGAAGACGAAGAGCGCCGCTCGGTGGACGACGTGCAGAAACTGACCGACCGCGTGATCTCCGAGATCGACCGGCTGGTCGCGGCCAAGGAAGTCGAGATCCTGGCCGTCTGAGCCAGCACTCGCACGCCATGTTCCTACCGAACGATTTCACCGGACCCGAGGCAGGCTGCCGTGGCTGACAACGCGAACCGGATTCCCCGCCACGTTGCTGTCGTGATGGACGGCAACGGGCGCTGGGCCAACAAGCGGCTGATGCCGCGCATCGTCGGCCACAAGTACGGCGTGGATGCGCTCATCAAGGCCATCAACACCTGCGCCGACCGCGGGATCGAATTCCTGACGGTCTTCGCCTTTTCTTCCGAGAACTGGAAACGCCCCGAGGACGAGGTCTCCGGCCTGATGAACCTGGTGCTGACGGCGGTGGCCAAGTACCTGGCGCGTCTGTCGGACATCGGCGTGCGCATCCAGATCATCGGCGACCGCGCGGCGGTGTCCGAGAAGGTGCGCTCTGCCTGGGAACACGCCGAGCGGGTGACCGCCGGCAACACCCGCATCACCCTGTCGGTGGCCTTCAACTACGGTGGCCGCTGGGACATCGTGCAGGCCTGCCAGCGTGCGGTGGCCGATGGCGCGCGCGCCGAGCAGATCGACGAGGCGCTGCTGTCGAAGTACATGGCGCTGGCCTACGCGCCCGATCCGGACCTGTTCATCCGCACGGGAGGCGAGGTCCGCATCTCCAACTTCCTGCTCTGGCAGGTGGCGTACTCGGAGCTGTACTTCACCGACTGCCTGTGGCCCGACTTCGACGCTGCCGAGATCGACAAGGCCCTGGCCGACTACGCCGCCCGCGATCGCCGCTACGGTGGCGTGAAAACCGACATCTCGGCCAGCGGGCAGAAGATCACCCTGGCGCCCGACGCCTGACCTCTCCGCCCCCATGCTCAAACAGCGCATCATCACCGCAGTGCTCATGCTGCTGGTGCTACTTCCAGCGCTGTTCGCGCAGGCCGTCTGGCCCTTTGCCCTGCTGACGCTGGTGATGATCGCCGCGGCCGGCTGGGAATGGGCCCGGCTGAATGGCTTCCCCGGTGTCTCTGCGTTGCTCACGGGTGGTGTCGTGGCCGCAGGCTCGGCGCTGCTCTGGCAGGCTGGCTGGATCGGCCACACGCCGGGCGCGCTGTGGGTGCTGGCGATGCTGGTCTGGGTGCTGGGCGGTGCGCTGGTGCTTGGTCGGGGTGTGGACGCCTGGCAGCACGTGCCCCGCGTGCTTCGCCTGGTGGGCGGCGTGCTGCTGCTCTGGCTGGCCTGGCTGGCCATCGCGGAGGGCAAGGCACGCGGCCTGAACTTCCTGCTCTCGGTGTTCTGTCTGGTCTGGATGGCCGACATCGCTGCCTACTTCAGTGGCCGCGCCTTCGGCCGCCGCAAGCTGGCCCCGGCGATCAGCCCCGGCAAGAGCTGGGAGGGTGTCTACGGCGGCATGGCCGGTGTCCTGCTGCTGGCGCTGGCCTGGATCGCCTTGGATCAACGCGGACTCGCCGACAGCGCGAGTCTTTACACGCTGCTGCTGCAACGCTGGGGCTGGGCCGGTTTGCTGGTGTCCTGCCTGTTCCTGTCGAGTCTGAGCGTCGTCGGTGATCTCTTCGAGTCGCTGGTGAAGCGCAGTGCCGGCGCCAAGGACAGCAGCGCCTTGCTGCCCGGTCACGGCGGCGTGCTGGACCGCATCGACGCGCTCCTGCCCGTGTGTCCGCTGGCACTAGCCCTGGTACTTTCATGACCTTTTCTGTTCCCGCCGCTTCCGCTTCCTCCGGCACGCCGCGCCAGCGCGTGACGGTGCTCGGTTCGACCGGCTCCATCGGCACCAGCACGCTGGACGTGCTCTCGCGCCACCCCGATCGCTACGAGGTGTTCGCGCTCAGCGCGCACAGCCGCGTCGAGGAGCTGGCCGAGCAGTGCCGCGTCTGGCGCCCGCGTTTTGCGGTGCTGCCGACCGCCGAACTCGGCCGCGCACTCGTTGATCGCCTGCGCACGCTCGGCGTGTCGACCGAGGTGCTTGTCGGCCCGGCCGCGCTGGAAGAGGTCGCATCCCATCCGGACGTGGACAGCGTGATGGCCGCCATCGTCGGTGCTGCCGGCTTGCCGCCGTGTCTGGCCGCTGCCCGCGCTGGCAAGCGCCTGCTGCTGGCCAATAAGGAAGCACTCGTCGTCGGCGGCGAGCTGTTCATGCGCGCTGTGCGCGAGGGCGGGGCGCAGCTGCTGCCGATCGACAGCGAGCATTCCGCCATCTTCCAGTGCCTGCCCGAAGACCGCAGCACCTGGGCGCAGCGCATCGACCACATCGTGCTGACGGCGTCCGGTGGCCCGTTCCGCGACCGCGATCCGAAGACCCTGCGTGACGTGACGCCGGACCAGGCCTGCGCGCATCCCAACTGGGTCATGGGCCGCAAGATCTCGGTCGACTCGGCCACGATGATGAACAAGGCGCTCGAAGTCATCGAGGCGCGCTGGCTGTTCGACCTGACCCCGCGCCAGGTGAAGGTGGTGATCCACCCGCAGAGCATCATCCATTCGATGGTGGTCTGCCGCGACGCCTCGGTGCTGGCGCAGCTCGGCACGCCTGACATGCGCGTGCCGATCGCCTACGGGCTGTCGTGGCCGGCGCGGATCGAGTCGGGTGCTTCGCAGCTCGATTTCCTGACACTCAAGCCGCTGACCTTCGAGCCGGCCGACGCCGAGCGCTTCCCTGGGCTGCAACTGGCCTGGGCCGCGCTGGAGGGCCCACCCGGCAGCACCGCCGTGCTGAATGCGGCCAACGAGATCGCTGTCGAGGCCTTTCTGGAGCAGCGCCTGCGCTTCGACCAGATCCACGCCGTCAATGCCGAGACGCTGGCGCGCATCGCTGTTCCGGCGGATGCGACGGCGTCAGTGGCAGGTCTGCTCTATCTGGATGGCTCTGCCCGCCGTCTGGCCGCTGAACTTGTCGGGCGCCACGGCGTCTGACCCGGCATGAACACGCTGCTGGCTTTTCTCGTTACCCTCGGGGTGCTGATCGTCGTCCACGAGTGGGGCCACTTCCGGGTGGCACGCGCGTGCGGTGTCAAGGTGCTGAAGTTCTCGATCGGGTTCGGTCCGACCCTCTGGAAGCGGCAGATCGGCGAGACCGAATGGGCCATCAGCGCGCTGCCGCTGGGTGGTTTCGTGCGGATGCTCGACGAGCGCGAAGGGCCGGTCGCGCCTGAGGAACTGCATCGCGCGTTCAACCGCAAGTCGCTGCTGCAGCGCTCTGCCGTGGTCGCGGCTGGCCCGGTGGCCAACCTGGTACTGGCGGTGCTGCTGTACGCGGCCTCGTCGTGGCTGGGCACGCTGGAGCCGCGTGCCGTGATCGGCGCGCCCGCCGCCGGCAGTCTGGCTGAAGTCGCGGGCCTCCAGGCGGGGCAGTGGGTGCGCCGCTGGTCGCCGGCCGATTCGGAACAGTGGGCGGACGTGGTCTCGCTCACCGATCTGCGCTGGCAGCTCACGCGGGCAGCGCTCGACGACCGCGATTTGCGGCTGGAAGTGACCAGCATCGATGGTGGCCGTCGCCGCGAGGTCATGCTGCCGCTGTCCGGTCTGGAAGCCAGCGAGGCCGATGCGGAGTTGGTGCGTCGCATCGGGCTGGTGTCGGCCTATTCGGAACCAGTGCTCGGAGAGATCAAGCCGGGTGGTCCGGCAGACCGCGCCGGGCTGCAAGCCGGTGACCGGGTGCTGCGGGTGGACGGACACGACGTCGTCGATGCGACCAGCCTGCGGGCGCAAATCAGGGCCTCGGGTGCCCAGGCGGATCCGGTGGCGCAGTCCTGGCAGATCGAGCGCGCCGGGCGTTCGATGGCCATCGAGATCCGGCCGGTGCGTGTCGAGGACCAGGGGTTGCAGATCGGCCGCATCGAGGCCGTTGTCGGCAGCCGGCCACAAACGGACCTCATCACGTTGGGATTCGCTGAAGGTCTGGCGCAGGGCGTGGTGCGGACCTGGGACATGTCGGTGATGTCGCTGCGCATGTTCGGCCGCATGGTGATCGGCCAGGCCTCGCTCAAGAATCTCAGTGGTCCGCTCACGATTGCCGACTATGCTGGGCAGTCTGCGGAGCTTGGGCTGGCCTACTACCTCGGCTTTCTCGCGGTGGTCAGTGTCAGTCTTGGCGTTCTGAACCTGCTCCCGCTGCCCATGCTCGACGGTGGGCACCTCCTGTATTATCTGATCGAGGGTGCCATCGGTCGGCCGATCTCCGACCTCTGGACCGCCAGATTGCAACGTGGCGGTTTCATGGTGATCCTGCTCATGATGTCGCTCGCCCTCTACAACGATGTGGCCCGTTACCTGGGCCTGCACTGACCGCATGCGCGTACCCGCCTACCACTTCGCTCTCTCTTCCCGTGCCTGTGCCGTTGCGGTGCTGGTGGCGTCCGCGGCTCTGCCCGCTCTGGCTGTCCAGCCCTTCGTGATCAAGGACATCCGTGTCGAGGGTCTGCAGCGGACCGAGGCCGGCACCGTGTTCGCCGCCCTGCCGTTCCGCGTGGGCGACACGTACAGCGACGAGAAAGGAGCTGCCGCCCTGCGCGCGCTGTTCGCCACCGGGCTGTTCAAGGACGTGCGCATCGAGGTCGAGTCGCAGGTCGCTGTCGTGGTCGTCGAGGAGCGCGCGGTCATCGCCAGCGTCGACTTCACCGGCACCAAGGAGTTCGACCGCGAGACGCTGATCAAGGCGCTCAAGGACATCGGCGTCGGCGAGGGCCAGCCCTTCGACAAGGCCCTGGCCGACCGCGCCGAGCAGGAACTCAAGCGCCAGTACCTGACCCGCAGCCTCTACGGCGCCGAGGTGGTCACGACCATCACGCCGGTGGACCGCAACCGCGTCAACGTCACGTTCGCCGTGAGCGAAGGCGGTGTGGCGCGCATCCGCGACATCCACATCACCGGCAACGAGGCGTTCTCCGAGGGCACGCTGCTCGGTCAGCTCGACCTGACCACGGGCGGCATGATGACCTGGTACACCAAGAGCGACCGCTACGCCCGCACCAAGCTCAACGCCGACCAGGAAACGCTGCGTGCGTGGTACCTGAACCGCGGCTACCTCGAATTCAACGTCGAATCGACGCAGGTGGCGATCTCTCCGGACAAGCAGGACATCTCGATCACCATCAACATCAAGGAAGGCCAGCGCTACACCGTCACCGGCGTGAAGCTCAGCGGTGATTTCCTGGGCAAGGAAGAAGAGTTCAAGCAGCTGGTGAAGATCCGTCCGGGCGAGCCCTACCGCGCCGAAGACGTGGCCACCACCCAGAAGGCCTTCACCGACCGCTACGGCCTGTTCGGCTACGCCTTCGCCAAGGTGGAACTGGTGCCCCAGATCGACCGCAATACCGGTCGCGTGCAGATCGTGCTGAACGGTGATCCGGGTCGCCGCGTCTATGTGCGCCGCATCAATGTGTCGGGCAACACCCGCACCCGCGATGAAGTCATCCGCCGTGAACTGCGCCAGTTCGAATCTGCCTGGTATGACAGCCAGCGCATCAAGCTCTCGCGCGACCGGGTCGACCGCCTGGGCTACTTCAGCGAAGTCGATGTCGACACCAGCGAAGTGCCCGGTACCTTCGACCAGGTGGACCTGACGATCAACGTCAAGGAAAAGCCCACGGGCAGCCTGATGGTCGGTGCGAACTTCTCCAGCGCGGACAAGTTCTCCTTCACCGGCTCGATCAAGCAGGACAACGTGTTCGGCTCCGGCAACTACCTGGGCATCGAGGTCAACACCAGCAAGTCGGCCCGCACGCTGGTGCTGTCGAGCGTCGATCCCTATTTCACCCGCGACGGCATCTCGCGCTCGCTGGACGTCTACTACCGCACCAACAAGCCGCTCAACAGCCAGGGCGAGGCCTACGAGCTGGTCACGCCGGGCGCTGGCGTGCGTTTCGGTGTGCCGTTCTCGGACTACGACACCGTCTACTTCGGCGTCGGTGCCGAGCGCACCAGCATCAAGTCGGCCACCGCGCTGCCGGAAAACTTCTACCGCTACCGCGCCACCTACGGGCAGTCGAGCACATCGTTCCCGCTCACCCTGGGCTGGCAGCGCGACGGCCGCGACAGCGCCCTGGTGCCGACCAACGGTCGTTACCAGCGGATCAATCTGGAGTGGGGCGCCTTCGGCGACACGCGCTACCTGCGCAGCAACTACCAGCTGCAGCAGTACTTCCCGATCAGCAAGAAGCTCACGCTCGGCCTGAACGCTGAAATTGGCCACGGCATCGGCCTCGGCGGCCGCGCCTTCCCGATCTTCAAGAACTTCTACGGCGGCGGCCTCGGCACCGTGCGGGCGTTCGACCAGAATTCGATGGGTCCGGTGGACGTGACGGGCGCCTACCTCGGTGGCACCAAGCGCATCAACCTCAACAGCGAACTCTATTTCCCCTTCCCGGGCACCGGCAACGACCGGACGCTGCGCTTCTTCGGCTATTTCGACGCGGGCAACGTCTGGGGCGACAACGAGACCCCGACCATCGCGTCCTTCCGCACGTCGGCCGGTCTGGGCCTGTCCTGGATCTCGCCGGTCGGTCCGCTCAAACTCAGCTGGGGTCAGCCCATCCGCAAGTTTGCTCAGGATAGAATCCAACGCTTCCAGTTCCAGATCGGTACCGCATTCTGATGATGACTTCCTTCATACGTCCGTTGACTGCCAAGACCCTGCTCGCTCTCACCACCAGCGTGGTTGCCCTTGCTGCGCTGCTGGCGTCTCCCGCAGTTTCGGCGCAGGAATTCAAGATCGGCTATGTCAACAGCGACCGCATGCTGCGCGATGCGGCCCCGGCCAAGGCTGCGCAGGCCAAGTTGGAAGTTGAATTCGGCAAGCGCGAGAAAGACCTCAACGACGCCGCCGCCCGCCTGAAGACCGCTGCCGACAAGTTCGAGAAGGAGCAGGTCACCCTGGCCGAATCCGAGCGTGGCCGCCGCCAGCGGGACCTGGTCGAGCAGGAGCGTGACCTGCAGCGCAAGCGCCGCGAGTTCCAGGAAGACCTGAACCAGCGCAAGAATGAAGAGCTGTCGTCCGTGGTCGAGCGCGCCAACCGCGTCATCAAGCAGATCTTCGACGCAGAAAAGTACGACCTGATCCTGCAGGATCCGGTGGTCTTCGCCGGTCCCCGCGTGGACATCACCGACAAGGTGATCAAGGCGCTCAACGCCGCGCCCCCGCCGACCAAGTGAGCCCCGTCTTCTCCGTGCGTCTGCACGAGGTGCAGGCGGCCCTCGGGGGAGATCTGGTCTCGAACGACGGCACCGATTCGCTCGGTGACCGACTGATCCACCGCATCGGCCCGCTCGACAGCGCCGATGCCACCACGGTCAGCTTCCTGTCGAACCCGCGCTACCGCAGCCAGTTGCAGGACACGGCCGCGGGCTGCGTCATCGTGGCCCCGGCGGTGCAGGACGGCGTCCGGGCTGGTTGTGTCGCGCTGGTCACGCCCGATCCCTACCTCTATTTCGCGCGCCTGACCCAGTGGTGGGCAGCCCGCACGCGCGCGGCCGCTCCGGTGGGCGTGCATCCCAGCGCCGTTGTGGCACTGGATGCTGTCCTTGGAGAGGGTATTTCCATCGGACCGCTGGCGGTGGTGGAGTCTGGTGCGGTGATCGGCCGCAACGCGGTGGTTGGCGCCCACGCTTTTGTGGGTGCCGGCGTAGAGATTGGCGAAGGCAGCCGTCTGGCGCCCCGCGTGACGCTGATGCCAGGCACCCGCCTCGGCGCGCGCTGCCTGCTGCACAGCGGTGTTGTCATCGGTGCCGATGGGTTCGGCTTCGCGCCCACCCAGGGTCGCTGGGAAAAGATCGAACAGCTTGGCGGCGTGGCGGTGGGCGATGACGTCGAAATCGGTGCGAACACCTGCATCGACCGCGGCGCCCTCGACGACACCGTCATCGGCACCGGCGTCAAGCTCGACAACCTGATCCAGATCGGCCACAACGTGCAGATCGGCGACCACAGCGCGATGGCGGGCTGCGTCGGCGTGGCCGGCAGCGCACGGATCGGCAGCGGCTGCACGGTGGGTGGCGGCGCGATCGTGCTGGGCCACCTGGCACTGGCCGACGGCGTGCACATCTCCGCCGCCAGCGTCGTGATGCGCTCGATTTCCAAGCCAGGGCAGTACAGCGGGGTCTTCCCGCTCGACGACAACGCCGCGTGGGAGAAGAATGCCGCCACGCTGCGGCAACTGCACACCTTGCGCGACCGCCTGCGCGCTCTCGAAAAGAAGATGACACCATGACCACGACGCACAACCTGACCGTTGACACCACCGAGACGCCTGCTCCTGTCCTGCTCAAGATGGACATCCACCAGATCCTCAAGAAGCTGCCGCACCGCTATCCGATCCTGCTGGTCGACCGCGTGCTGGAGATCGAGCTGGGCAAGCGCATCAAGGCGCTGAAGAACGTGTCGATCAACGAGCCGATCTTCCAGGGTCACTTCCCGCACCGCCCGGTGATGCCGGGCGTGATGATCCTCGAAGCGCTGGCGCAGGCGTCGGCGCTGCTGTCCTTCGCGACCATGGGCGAGGACCCGGGCGAGGACACGGTGGTGTATTTCGCAGGCATCGACGGCGCGCGGTTCAAGCGTCCGGTCGAGCCGGGTGACCAGCTCATCCTCGAATCGACGCTGGAGCGTGCCAAGGGCGGCATCTTCAAGTACAAGGCCCGCGCCACGGTCAACGGCGAACTGGCCACTGAGGCCGAGCTGATGTGCACGATGCGCAAGATCGTCTCCTGAGTCGGGCCAGCGGCGCATGAGCAGCATCCACCCCACCGCGATCGTCGACCCTGCAGCCCGGCTGCACCCCTCGGTCGAGGTCGGTCCGTATTCGATCATCGGCGCCCACGTCACGCTGGGCGAGGGCAGCCGCGTCGGTCCGCACTGCGTGATCGACGGCCACACCACGATCGGCCGCGACAACCGCTTCTATCCCTTCTGCTCGATCGGCTCCGATCCGCAGGACAAGAAGTACGCGGGCGAGCCGACCCGGCTGGAGATCGGTGACGGCAACACCTTCCGCGAATCCTGCACCGTGTCCACCGGCACGACGCAGGACGAAGGCGTCACCCGCATCGGCGACGACAACTGGCTCATGGCCTACGTCCACATCGCCCACGACTGCCGCATCGGCAGCCACACCATCATGGCCAACGTGACCACGCTGGCCGGCCATGTGCACGTGGGCGACTGGGCCATCATCGGCGGCCTGACCGGCATCCACCAGTTCAGCCGCGTCGGTGCCCACGCGATGGCCGGCTTTGCTTCGCGCATCGCGCAGGACGTGCCGCCGTTTGTCATGGTCGCCGGCAACCCCTGCGAAGCCCATGGCTTCAACCAGGAAGGCCTCAAGCGCCGCGGTTTCAGCGCGGAGCGCATCGCAGTCGTCAAGCAGATGTACCGTGCCATCTACCGCAAGAGCCTCACGCTCGACGCCGCCAGGGGCGAGATCGAGGCCTTGCTGGGCACGGTGCCGGACGCGGACGGCGAGGTGCGGCTGATGCTGGACTTCCTGTCCAACGCGCCCCGCGGCATCGTCCGCTGAGCGCCTGATGCGATGAGCACGACCGATCCGCGCCTGGCGCTGGTGGCTGGCGAGGCGTCCGGCGACCTGCTGGCCGGGCTGCTGCTGGGTGGCCTGAAGCAGCGCTGGCCCGAGCTGCAGTCCGCGGGCATTGGCGGGCCGCAGATGAAGCGCCACGGCTTCGATGCCTGGTGGCCCTACGACCTGCTGGCCGTGCACGGCTACAGCTTCGAGCTGCTCTGGCGGCTGCGTCGCCTGTTCGCGATGCGCACGGAGCTGGGTGACCGCCTGCTGCGTGAGCGTCCGGAGGCGTTCATCGGTGTCGATGCGCCCGACTTCAACTTGGGCCTCGAAACCCGCCTGAAGCAGGCCGGCATCAAGACCATCCATTTCGTCAGCCCGTCGATCTGGGCGTGGCGCGGCAACCGCATCCACAAGATCCGCGCCGCCGTGGACCACGTGCTGTGCCTGTTTCCCTTCGAACCGGAGCTGTACCAGCGCGCCGGCATCGCCGCCACCTACGTGGGCCATCCGCTGGCGGACGCGATCCCGATGGACGTGCCGCGTGACGCCTCCCGTGCGGCGCTGGGTCTGGCCGACGAGGCGACCGTGATCGCCTTGCTGCCGGGCAGCCGCCGCAGCGAGATCCGCTACATCCTGCCGAGCCTGCTGGGCGCGGCGGCTCTGCTGACCAAGCAGCGGCCCGCGTTGAAGTTCGTGCTGCCCGCCATGCGCGGTGTGCGGGACCTGATCGATCCGCTGGTGGCAAAGTTTGCTGGCCAGATCGACCTGCAGGTGATCGACGGCCGTTCGCACGAGGCACTGGCCGCCTGCGACCTGACGCTGATCGCCAGCGGCACCGCCACGCTCGAAGCCGCCCTGTTCAAGCGCCCGATGGTCATCACCTACAACATGCACTGGCTGTCCTGGCTGCGCATGAAGGGCATGGCCTACCAGCCGTGGGTGGGGCTGCCGAACATCCTGGCGCGCGGCTTTGTCGTGCCGGAACTGCTGCAGGACTCCTGCACGCCCGAGGCGCTGGCCCAGGCCGCCGAACAGTGGCTGGACAGCCCCGCGCGCTGCGAGGGCGTGCGCCAGCGTTTCACCGAACTGCACCACCTGCTGCGCCAGGACACGGCGCGACGAGCCACCGATGCCATCGCGCAAGTCCTCGGCCGCTGAGCCTGTCCGCTTCATCAGCGAGCAGTTCGCGCTGAGCTTCGACCGCCCCGGCCTGATCGCGGGCGTGGACGAGGCCGGCCGCGGGCCACTCGCGGGTCCAGTGGTGGCGGCAGCGGTGATCCTCGACGACCTGCAGCCCATCGCCGGCCTGGCCGACTCGAAGGTGCTCACGGCCAAGCGGCGCGAACGGCTCTTCGACGAGATCCGCGCCAAGGCGCTGGCCTGCTGCATCGCCGAGGCCACGGTCGAGGAGATCGACCAGCTCAACATCCTGCACGCGACGATGCTGGCGATGCGCCGCGCCGTCGAAGGCCTGCGGCTGCGCCCGGTCAAGGTGCTGGTCGACGGCAACCGCATCCCGACGCTGCGCATCCCCGCCGAGGCCATCGTCAAGGGCGATTCCAAGGTGCAGGCCATCTCGGCCGCGTCGATCCTGGCCAAGGTCCACCGCGACCGGCTCTGCGCCGAACTGCATCTGCGCTATCCCCAATACGCCTTCGACGTCCACAAGGGCTACCCGACCGCGGCCCACCTCAGCCTGCTGCGCGAACACGGCCCCTGCGACCAGCACCGCCGCTCCTACGCGCCCGTGCGCGCCGCGGCCTTGCTGCACCCATCCCCGATCCAGCCCCTGATTCCGAACCCGACCCGATGAAAGAACCTCGCCACATCACCTCCCGCAGCAGCCCGCTGGTCAAGGACCTGCGCCGGCTCGCCCAGGAGCCGGGCGCCTACCGCAAGCTCGGTCTCGTCTGGCTGGAGGGCGATCACCTGTGCCGGGCGTTCCTGGCGCGGGGCGGGCGGCCACGGCAGGCCGTGATTGGTGCGAGTGCATGGCTGCAACCCGGACCGCGCGAGCTGGCGCTGAAGGCGGACGAGATCAGCGTGCTCGACGACAGCCTGCTGCCCGAAGTCAGCTCGCTGGAGTCGCCCGCACCGGTCGGTTTCCTGATCGACGGTCCGGCCAAGGGGCAGGCGCCGCTGGCGGGCGTGGCCACGGTGGTGCTCGACCGCCTGCAGGACCCGGGCAACGTCGGCACCATCCTGCGCAGTGCCGCGGCACTCGGCGTGAAGCAGGTGCTGACGATGAAGGGCAGCGCCGGCCTGTGGTCGCCCAAGGTGCTGCGCGCGGGCATGGGCGCGCACTTCGCCTTGCATCTGGTCGAGGGCGTGATCGTCAGCGAACTCGATTCGCTGGGCATCACCCTCATCGCCACCAGCTCGCACGCCGCCCAGGCGCTGCACGAGCTGACCCTGCCCGCGCCCTGCGCCTGGGTCTTCGGCCATGAAGGGCAGGGCGTCGCCGAGCCGCTGATGCAGCGCTGCGGGCTGACGGTGCGCATTCCGCAGCCGGGCGGCGAGGAGTCGCTCAACGTGGCGGCAGCGACCGCCATCTGCCTCTACGAATCGGCGCGGCAGGCGCTGTAAGCCGACTCAGCAGATTCGGCAGATTCAGTAGATCAACCGATCCGGCCGGATATCGCGCAGGATCGTCGTGGCGATCTCCTCGATCGACTTGTGCGTCGAGGACAGCCAGGCGATCCCGTCGCGCTTCATCATCCGCTCGGCCTCGTTGATCTCGGCGCGGCAGTTCTCCAGCGCGGCGTACTTGCTACCGGGACGGCGCTCGTTGCGGATCTGGCTCAGGCGGTCGGCGTCGATGGTCAGGCCGAAGCATTTTTTCTTGTGCGGCTTGAGCATGGTGGGCAGGCTGTCGCGCTCGAAGTCCTCGGGGATCAGCGGGCAGTTGGCGGCCTTGATGCCGTGCTGCATCGCCAGATAGAGCGAGGTCGGCGTCTTGCCGCAGCGGCTCACGCCCACCAGGATCACGTCCGCTTCGGCCAGATTGCGCGCCGACTGGCCGTCGTCATGGGCGAGCGAGAAGTTGATCGCCTCGATGCGGTCGTGGTACTCCTGACTCTTGGCCACGTCCGAGAAGCGCCCGACCCGGTGGTTGCTCTTGACGCCCAGTTCGATCTCGATCGGCTCGACGAAGGTGCGGAACATGTCCAGCACCAGCGCGTTGCACTGCGCGCTGAGCAGGTCGCGCACATCGTTCTTGGCCAGGGTCAGGAAGACGATCGGGCGCTGACCTTCCTGCATCGCCAGCTGGTTGATCTCCTTGACGACGTCCTCTGCCTTTTCCTGGGTGTCGATGAAGGGGCGGCGGATGTGGCGGTGCTTGGCCGGGAACTGGGCCATGATCGATTTGCCGAAGGTTTCGGCGGTGATGCCGGTGCCATCGGAGACGAAGAAAACTGTGCGGTTGGGCATGAATGTGATCGCATGAAATGGGTACAGGCGAGGTGCATCATAGGCCGGCCTGCCCCTAGAATGGCACCCAATCGCTTCTCGCCATGCCACGCCCGATCCCCCTCTCACACGAACAACCACCACAAAGCGGGTGGGGGATGACGGCTGGCGTTCGTCGCAGGGAAGCCCCAGGTTTTTTACATCATGGAGCTTTGTCATGTCTTCAACCTCTCTGGCGACCGCCCTGGTAGTTCCCTTCGAACACCTGCGCATGACCGACGTCGACACCGTCGGCGGCAAGAACTCTTCTCTCGGTGAAATGATCAGCCAGCTCGCCGCCTCCGGCGTGCGGGTGCCCGGTGGTTTTGCCACCACCGCCCAGGCCTTCCGCGAGTTCCTCACGGCCAGCCACCTGACCGAAAAGATCAACGCCCGCCTGGACGCGCTGAACACCGACGACGTCCGTGCACTGGCCGAAGCCGGTGCCGAGATCCGCGGCTGGGTCGAGTCCGCGCCGTTCCCGGCCGACTTCGAGGCGCAGATCCGCGCCGAGTTCATCAAGCTCACCGAGGGCAACCCCGGTGCGTCCTTCGCCGTGCGCTCGTCCGCGACCGCGGAAGACCTGCCGGACGCCTCCTTCGCCGGCCAGCAGGAGTCCTTCCTGAACGTCGTCGGCATCGACAGCGTGCTGCACAAGATCCGCGAAGTGTTCGCGTCGCTCTACAACGACCGCGCGATCTCCTACCGCGTCCACAAGGGCTTCGCGCACGCCGACGTCGCGCTGTCGGCCGGCATCCAGCGCATGGTGCGTTCGGACCTGGGCGCGGCGGGCGTCATGTTCACGATGGACACCGAATCCGGCTTCCAGGACGTCGTCTTCATCACCTCCAGCTACGGTCTGGGCGAGACGGTGGTGCAGGGCGCCGTCAATCCGGACGAGTTCTACGTGCACAAGCCGACGCTGCGCAATGGCAAGGCCGCCGTGATCCGCCGCAATCTGGGCTCCAAGCTGATCCGCATGGAGTTCGCGACGCCCGAGGAAAAGGCCGCTACCGGCAAGCTGGTGCGCACCGTCGACACGCCGCCCGAGATGCGCAACCGCTACTCGCTGAACGACGCTGACGTGACCGAGCTGGCCCGCTACGCGCTGATCATCGAGAAGCACTACGGCCGCCCGATGGACATCGAGTGGGGCAAGGACGGCAGCGATGGTCTGCTCTACATCCTGCAGGCGCGTCCCGAGACCGTGAAGAGCCAGATGGGCGGCAAGGTCGAGCACCGCTACAAGCTCAAGAGCAGCACCGACCGCACCATCCTCGCCGAAGGCCGCGCCATTGGCCAGAAGATCGGCACCGGCCCCGTGCGCCTGGTCCACTCGATCGCCGAGATGGAGCGTGTGCAGCCCGGCGACGTGCTGGTCACCGACATGACCGACCCGAACTGGGAACCGGTGATGAAGCGCGCCGCCGCCATCGTCACCAACCGTGGCGGGCGCACCTGCCACGCGGCGATCATTGCGCGTGAACTCGGCATCCCGGCGGTCGTCGGCTGCGGCGACGCCACCGAGCACCTGAAGGACGGCCAGCTCGTCACCGTGGCCTGCTCGGAAGGCGACACCGGCTTCATCTACGACGGCCTGCTCGACATGGAGGTCAGCGAGGTGCAGCGCGGTGAACTGCCGTACTCGCCGGTCAAGATCATGATGAACGTGGGCAACCCGCAGCTCGCCTTCGACTTCTGCCAGATGCCGAACTCGGGCGTGGGCCTGGCCCGCCTCGAATTCATCATCAACAACAACATCGGTGTCCACCCGAAGGCGATCCTCGACTACCCGAACATCGACCCCGACCTGAAGAAGGCGGTCGAATCGGTGGCGCGTGGCCACGCCAGCCCGCGGGCGTTCTACGTCGACAAGCTGGTCGAAGGCATCTCCACCATCGCCGCGGCCTTCTGGCCCAAGCCGGTGATCGTGCGCCTGTCGGACTTCAAGTCGAACGAGTACCGCAAGCTGATCGGCGGCAGCCGCTACGAGCCGGAAGAAGAGAACCCGATGCTGGGCTTCCGCGGCGCGGCGCGCTACGTCAGCGCCGAGTTCGGTGAAGCGTTCGCGATGGAGTGCGAGGCGATGCGCCGCGTGCGCGGGGACATGGGTCTGACCAACGTCGAGATCATGGTGCCCTTCGTGCGCACGCTGAAGCAGGCCGAGCGCGTCGTCGGGATGCTCGCGGACCAGGGCCTCAAGCGGGGCCAGGACGGTCTGCGCATCATCATGATGTGCGAGATCCCGAGCAACGCCATCCTGGCCGAGCAGTACCTGGAGTTCTTCGACGGCATGTCCATCGGCTCGAACGACCTGACCCAGCTCACGCTCGGCCTGGACCGTGACTCGGGTCTGGAAATCCTCGCCGCCGACTTCGACGAGCGCGATCCGGCCGTCAAGGCGCTGATCTCGCGTGCGATCGCCGCTTGCCGCGCACACGGCAAGTACATCGGCATCTGCGGTCAAGGGCCCAGCGACCACCCCGACTTCGCCGACTGGCTGGCGCAGGAGGGCATCGTGTCGATCTCGCTGAACCCGGACTCGGTCGTCGAGACCTGGCAGCGTCTGGCCAAGCGCTGACCGCGGACCGACGCTCCCCCTGAGGCGACGCTGGTCGCCTCGATCCCCACAGCCCACCCGTCCCGGTGGGCTGTTGCATTGCGTGGTTCGTCTTGGTGTCATTCCTGTGGCGGCCCTGACAAGGGCTGCGCACAATTCGCACCAGAGGTGATTGCATGGACGACAGGAAACACGACGGCCCCCCGAAGCGGACCTATTGGCACCGGGTGTGCCTGTGGACGCTGCTGGGGCTGGGACTGTGGTTCGGCGTCACCTTCGGCGTGTCCTGGTGGGCGCACGCGCTCGATGCCTGGAAAGTCGGGCGCATGCCGGCCGGCTACTGGTGGGCCACGCAGGGCGCGATTGGCGTCTACCTGCTGATCATCGTCGGCCATGCCTGGCTGATGGACCGTCTGGAGCGCGAGGTCCTGACCGACGGTGATTCCCGCCATGGATGATCCGAGGCTGGGGGCGTCCGAGGAGACGCGGGTCTTCACGCGGGTGCTGTTCCGGCGATATGCGGTCTATACGCTGGGGGTGCTCCTGTTCATCCTCGGGCTGGGGGCGATGGAGCGGATGGGCTGGCCGCGCAGCTGGATCGGCGGCACCTTCCTGATCGCCACGGTGGCGGTCTATGCGGCGATCGGCCTGATGTCGCGCACGACGGACGAGGCGGAGTACTACGTCGCCGGCCGCCGCGTGCCGGCGATCTTCAATGGCATGGCAACGGCCGCGGACTGGATGTCGGCGGCGTCCTTCATCGGCACGGCCGGCGTGCTCTATCTGCAGGGCTTTGCCGGTCTGGCCTACATCCTGGGCTGGACGGGCGGCTACTGCCTCGTGGCGCTGCTGCTGGCGCCGTATCTGCGCCGACTCGGTTTCTTCACCATTCCCGAGTTCCTGGGCGCCCGCTACGGTGGTGAGCTGCCGCGCCTGGTCGGTGTCGTGGCGGTCACGCTGGTGTCCTTCGTCTACGTCGTGGTCCAGATCTACGGGGTGGGGCTCATCACCTCGCACCTGACCGGTTTCAGCTTCGAGATCGGCATCTTCGTCGGCCTCGGCGGCGTGCTGGTGTGTTCCTTCCTCGGCGGCATGCGTGCGGTGACGTGGACGCAGGTGGCGCAATACATCATCCTGATCCTGGCCTACCTGACGCCGGTGGTGTGGATGTCGCTGAACCAGACCGGTAGCCCGTTTCCGCTCTTTTCGTACGGGCAGCAGCTGGAGCACGTCACCCAGCGCGAAGAGGTGTTCAAGAACGACCCGGCGGAACTCGCCGTGATCCGGCAACTACAAGTGCGTGCGGACGATGCGCTGCGCAAGCTGGCCGATGTGCGTCAGGCGATGGTCGACGATGCCGAGACGCTGTCCGCCCAGGTCAAGGCGCTGCAGACCGCGGATTCCGAGCCATCGCGGGTGCAGCAGGCCGAGCGTCGGCTGCTGAGTCGCCCGCAGACGGAAAGCGCCGCCCGCTCCACCTACCAGCATGAATACGACGATGCCCGGCAGCGGGCCCTGCCGCTGGGTGGCATGCCGCCCCAGGCGCAGCCGATTGCCGCTGGCAATCCGCGGGGGGATGTGGCCGCGCGGGAGGCCTATGAAGTGGGGCGCCGCAATTTCCTGGCGCTGGTGCTGTGCCTGATGCTGGGCACCGCCGCGATGCCGCACGTGCTGACGCGCTACTACACGACACCGTCGGTCAGCGAGGCGCGGCGGTCGGTGGCGTGGTCGCTGTTCTTCATCGCGCTGCTGTATCTGGCCGCGCCGGCACTGGCGGTGATGGTCAAGTACGAGGTGTTCACCAATCTGATCGGTACCCCCTTCGATCAATTGCCGGGCTGGATCCGGCGCTGGTCCAAGCTCGATCCCACGCTGGTGTCGGTCGAGGACATCAACGGCGACGGCCTGTTGCAGCTGGCCGAGCTGCACCTCGGCGGCGACGTCATCGTGCTGGCGGCGCCCGAGATCGGCGGGCTGCCGCTGGTGGTGACCTACCTGGTGGCTGCGGGTGGCTTGGCGGCGGCACTGTCCACGGCGGACGGGCTATTGCTGACGATCTCGAACGCCCTGTCGCACGACCTGTACTACCGGCTCATCAATCCGCGTGCGCCGGCAATGCGGCGCGTGATGCTGTCGAAGTTCCTGGTGCTGGTGGTGGCGCTGCTGGCCGCGTTCATCGCGTCCATGCGGTTCGCGGACATCCTGCAGTTCGTGGCCGCGGCGTTTTCGCTCGCGGCCGCGACCTTCTTTCCGGCGCTGGTGATGGGGATTTTCTGGCGCCGCGCCAACCGGGTCGGCGCCGTGCTGGGCATGTTGTCGGGCCTGGGCGTGTGCACCTACTACATGGTCACCAACCATGAACTGCTGCGCCGTGTGTTCGGGATCACGCGGGCGGTACAGGACTGCGCGTGGTGGGGCATCGATCCGATGGCCGCAGGCGTGTTCGGGGCACCCGCTGGCGCGCTGGTGCTGGTGATCGCCAGCCTGCTGACGCCTCCGCCAGGGCCGGCCGAGCAGGCGGTGGTGGACCGCCTGCGCACGCCTGGGTGGTCGTGACGGGGTCCGAATCCGACTGATTCCAGAAACGCGCTACAATCGCAGGCTTTTCTCTTGCTGCACCCGTTTCTTGACGCGACGGGGCGGCTTCCGCAACAGGAATCCATGAGGAGTATCCATGCGTCACTATGAAATCGTGCTGCTGGTCCATCCGGACCAGAGCGAGCAAGTTCCGGCCATGCTGGAGCGTTACAAGGCTCTGGTGGCCGCGTCCGGTGGTCAGATCCACCGTGTCGAAGACTGGGGTCGCTTCCAGTTGGCTTACCTGATCAACAAGCTGGCCAAGGCGCACTACCTGTGCCTGAACATCGAATGCAGCAAGGAAACCCTGGCTGAAATCGAAACCGGCTTCCGCTTCAACGACGCAGTCCTGCGCCACCTGACGGTTCGTCGCGACAAGGCCGAAACCGGTCCTTCGTCGATGATGAAGCGCGTGGAAAAGGAAGAAGCGCGCAAGTCGTCGTCCCAGCAGGAAACGAGCAACTGATGTCGGCAGACGCCTGCCACGCTCCGATGGTCAACCAGGTGCTGCTTGCAGCCCAGGTCGTCGAGCGTGCGGCCATGCGCTATACCCCGGCAGGTCTGCCGGCGCTGGATGTGCGGCTGGCTCACGCCTCGCAGATCGAGCACGCCGGACACCCCAGGCAGGTCAGCGTGGAAATCCACGCGACGGCCCTCGGGGACACTGCCCGCCAGCTCGAAAGGCTGGCCGTCGGTGAATCCGCGGTCTTCCACGGATTCCTGGGCAAGCAGCGCAGCGGTCGAGGCGTCATGTTCCACATCCGTCAGCTCGACACCAGTCCCAACGTTCCAGTATTGACTTAGGAGGTTGTCATGCCCCCGCCACGTGGTAAGTTTTCCAAGGACCGCAAGGTCAAGCGCAACCAGCAATCCCTGCTGTTCAAGCGCAAGCGTTTCTGCCGCTTCACCGTCGCCGGTGTCGAATCGATCGATTACAAGGATCTCGACATCCTGCGTGATTTCGTCGGCGAGAATGGCAAGATCACCCCGGCCCGCCTGACCGGCACCCGTGCGATCTACCAGCGTCAGCTGACCACCGCGATCAAGCGTGCGCGCTTCCTCGCGATGCTGCCGTACAGCGACCAGCACAAGGTCTGAGGAGTCCGGTATGCAAGTGATCCTGCTCGAAAAAGTGGCCAACCTCGGCACCCTGGGTGACGTGGTCAAGGTCAAGGACGGCTACGCCCGCAATTTCCTGATCCCGACCGGTGCTGCACGTCGTGCCACCGAAAAGGCCATCAAGGAATTCGAAGTCCGCCGCGCCGAACTCGAAAAAGTGCTGGCTGACAAGCTGGCTGCCGCACAGGCCGAAGGCGAAAAGCTGGCTGGCAAGACCGTCACCATCGCCCAGAAGGCCGGTGTCGATGGCCGTCTGTTCGGTTCCGTGACCAACGCCGACGTCGCCGAGGCCCTCAAGGCCTCCGGTTTCGTCGTCGCCAAGGCCCAGGTCCGCATGCCCAATGGCCCGCTGAAGGTCGTTGGTTCGCAGACCGTGGCGGTTGCGCTGCACCATGACGTCGTGGTCGATGTGACCGTGGCGGTTGTCGGCGCGACGGACTGATCCCAGTCTGAGTGCCCGCGCCGTGCTCGCCACGGCGCTTCTGAAGGCCGGCGCAAGCCGGCCTTTTCCATTTGGTCTGTCCACAGCCCGCCTCCCGACCTATCATCGAACGATGTCTTCCCTGTCATCCGGATCCATGATGCCGTCCTCCCGGGGCGGTGACGACGAGGTCGCGCGACTGCGCGTGCCTCCCCACTCGGTCGAGGCCGAACAGAGCGTGCTGGGCGGTCTGCTGCTCGACAACAGCGCGTCCGACCGCGCCGGTGACCTGCTCACCGACAACGATTTCTACCGCTACGAACACAAGCTGATCTACGCGGCCATCATGGCCCTCATCAGCGGCAACAAGCCCGCCGACGTGATCACGGTGTTCGAGCACCTGCAGAGCCTGGGCAAGTCCGACGACGTGGGCGGTCTGGGCTATCTGAACGCGCTGGCCAACAGCGTGCCTGGCGCGGCCAACCTGCGCCGGTACGCCGAGATCGTCCGCGAGCGGGCCATCCTGCGCAAACTGGTCGAGACCAGCGACGAGATCGCCACCAAGGCGCTCAATCCGCAGGGCACGCCGGTGTCGATCATCCTTGACGAGGCCGAAAGCAAGATCTTCAAGATCGGCGAGGAAGGCTCGCGCAACAAGCAGGGCTTCCATTCGCTCGACAACCTGGTCGTCTCGCTGATCGACCGCGTGCAGGAGTTGGCCGACAGCGGCGCAGGCGAAGTGACCGGCGTTCCGAGCGGTTTCATCGACCTCGACCGCATGACGGCGGGATTCCAGGGCGGCGATCTGATCATCCTGGCGGCGCGGCCCTCGATGGGCAAGGCGCAACCGCTGGATGCCCGCGTGCGCACCCGCGGCGGCTGGAAGGCGATGGGCGAATTGGTGGTCGGTGATGCGCTGGCCTCCGTGGATGGCCGGCCGTCGATCGTCACCGGTGTTTATCCACAGGGTGTTCGTCAGGCCTACCGAATCACTTTCTCGGATGGTCGATCGACCGAATGTTGTGCGGAACATCTCTGGCGTGTTTCCACCTCGGCAGACAGTACGCCCAGGATTCTGTCCACTCGGGATGTGATGCTGGGGTTGAAGGACCATGGGCCGGAACATTGGTGGATCGAGTGCGCCAGCGGTGAGTTCGGGCAGTCCGATGTGTCGACACCGGCACCGTACCGCCTGGGAAGGCAGGTTGCTGCAGGGCATGTGGCCCGCATTCCCCGTGAATATCTGGAGGCACGCAGGTCTGTTCGCTCTGAACTGGTGCAGGGCTTGCTGTGTGGCTTGCCTATCGGATCGGAGCGTGTTCGGGTCGGTGCTGAACGGGTCGAGTTGTCGGTTGGTAGCCAGTTGTTGGCTACCGATGTCGCCGAACTGGTGCGCTCGTTGGGTGGCTGGTGTGCAATCAGACGGGAGTCGGGCTCCACGGTTTGCCAGATCACCCCATCGGTGAAGCGCCTGACCATCACCTCGATCGAGGCGACCCGCGAGACGGTCTGCCAGTGCATCTCCGTCAGTCACCCTGAGCGGCTCTACATCACGGACCAGGACATCGTCACCCACAACACGGCCTTCGCGCTCAACATCGCCGAACACGTCGCCGTCAAGGAGCGCAAGCCGGTCGTCGTGTTCTCGATGGAAATGGGCGCATCCCAATTGGCCCTGCGGATGGTCGGCTCGCTCGGCCGCATCGATCAGCAGCATCTGCGCACCGGCGCGCTGAACGACGACGAGTGGGGGCGGCTGTCCGAGGTGCTGGACCTGCTGCACGGTGTGCACCTGTTCATCGACGAAACGCCGGCGCTGACACCGGGTGAAGTGCGGGCGCGGGCGCGGCGGCAGGCGCGGCAGTTCGGCCAGCTCGGCCTGATCGTGGTGGACTACCTGCAGCTCATGAGCGGCTCCGGCTCCAGCAGCGGTGAAAACCGGGCGACCGAGATCAGCGAGATTTCGCGTGGTCTGAAGGCGCTGGCCAAGGAGCTGCAGTGCCCCGTGATTGCGCTGTCGCAGCTCAACCGGTCGGTGGAAACACGCACCGACAAGCGGCCGATGATGAGCGACCTGCGCGAATCTGGTGCAATCGAACAGGATGCCGACGTCATCATGTTCATCTACCGCGACGACTACTACAACAAGGACTCGAAGGAGCCGGGGGTGGCGGAGATCGTGATCGGCAAGCAGCGGAATGGCCCGGTGGGCACGGTCAAGCTGGCGTTCATGAAGCCGCTGACCAAGTTCGAGAATCTGGCGCCCGGCAGCTACGGCGGCGAATACTGACCAGTAGCCGGACACACGCGTATGAAAAAGGGGCCTCGCGGCCCCTTCGACGTTGTGGGAACGCCGTGGGTCAGTCGTCGCTGCCGAAGCCGATGCCGAAGAGCATCAGCAGGTTCTGGAACACGTTGTAGAGGTCCAGGTACAGCGCCAGCGTCGCGCTGATGTAGTTGGTCTCGCCGCCGTCGATGATGCGGCGGATGTCGTAGAGCATGAAGGCCGAGAAGATGCCGATGGCCAGCACCGACAGCGCCATCATCACCGCGCTGGACTGCACGAACAGGTTGATGGCCATCGCCACCATCAGCACGACGGCGCCGACGAACAGGAACTGGCCCATGCCCGACAGGTCGCGCTTGATCACGCTGGCCAGTGCGGCCATTGCGAAGAACACACCCGCCGTGCCACCGAAGGCCAGCATGACCACCGAGGCCCCATTGGACATGCCCAGCACGAAGGCCAGCATCCGCGAGAGCATCAGCCCCATGAAGAAGGTGAAGCCGAGCAGCACGCCCACGCCCGCGGCCGAGTGCTTGGTCTTCTCGATGGCGAACATGAAGCCGAAGGCGCCGGCCAGGAACAGGACCATCGACAGGCCATTGCCCATCGTGGCGAGCAGGCCGGTGGACACGCCGATCCAGGCGCCCAGCACGGTGGGCACCATCGACGCGGCGAGCAGCAGATAGGTGTTGCGCAGCACGCGGTTCTGCTGCGCAGCCAGCGCGCCTTGACCAGACGCGCCGGGGAAGGTGGGCAGGCGTTCGTTCATGGAACCTCCAGACGGTTGTGAAGAAGATGTTGCGGTTTGTTGGAGCCCGCAGGGTCAGTTTAGTTCCGGGCCGTGCGCCACGGGAAGCGGCGCGGTAAAGTGCGACGCTTTGTATTTCGCAACCGGACAACAGGACCGATCCATGAAGACCAAGCCCGTACTGACGCTGGACGATACCCGCCGCATCGCCCAGGCTGCTGAAGCCGAGGCCGTGCGCAACCATTGGGCGGTGACGATCGCGATCGCCGATGACGGCGGCCACCTGCTGTGGCTGCAGCGTCTGGATGGCGCCGCACCGCTGTCGGCCCACATCGCGCCGGCCAAGGCCCACACGGCCGCGCTGGGGCAGCGTGAGTCGCGCGTCTATGAAGAGATGATCAACCAGGGGCGCTATTCGTTTCTGAGCGTGCCCGCGGTGGAAGGCCTGCTGGAAGGCGGCGTGCCGATCATGGTGCAGGGCGTCTGTGTCGGCGCCGTCGGGGTCAGCGGGGTGAAGTCGAGCGAGGATGCGCAGGTGGCGCGCGCCGGCATTGCCGCACTCGTGACGGGCGCCTGAGCCGTGGTGGGGCCTGATGTCGAAGTCAAGGTGCTGGATGCCCGTCTGCAGGGCTGGGGGCTGCCGCGCTACCAGAGCGAGCAGGCCGCCGGGATCGACCTGATCGCCTGCCTGGACGCGCCGCTGGAGATCCATCCGCAGGCGCCAGCGCAACTGGTGCCCACCGGACTGGCGCTGCACATGAACAGTGCGGGCTTCTGTGCGGTGATCGTGCCGCGCTCGGGCCTCGGCCACAAGAAGGGGCTGATCCTGGGCAACAGCATCGGCGTCATCGATGCGGACTACATGGCGCAGTGCTATGTGAGCGTCTGGAACCGAAATCCGTCGGGGGAGCCAATCGTCATCCAGCCGGGCGACCGGATTGCGCAGATGCTGTTCGTGCCGATCCTGCGGCCGCGGCTGGTGGTCGTGGAGGAGTTCGCCGCCAGCAGCGAGCGGGGTGTGGGTGGATTCGGTTCGACCGGTGTCGCCAGCACACCCGCCTGAGCGGGTGGCGTGAACGGGGCAGGGTGGGTCAGTGCAGGGTCGTGCCGGGCGGCACCACGCTGAACAGGCCGCCTTCGCCCTCACCGTCGCCGACGCTGCCCTGGGCGATCTCGGCCTCGGTCGCCTCGCGCACGTCGCGGACCTCCAGTTGCAGAACGAGCGCCACGCCGGCCAACGGGTGGTTGCCGTCGAGCACCACGTGGGTGTCGTAGACCTCGGTGACGGTGTAAATGACGTCTGCGGGCATGTCGGGTGTCGCGCTGCCGGGCGGCGGTCCCTCGAACTGCATGCCGGGCGAGACCTCGTCCGGGAAGATGCTGCGCTCTTCGAAGAACACGAGTTCGGCGTGGTATTCGCCGAAGGCATGTTCCGGCTCCAGGTGGAGCGTGTTCTGGTAACCGACGCCCTGGTCGGTCAGGACTTCTTCGACCTTGGCGAACAGGTCGTCGCCACCGAAATAGAACTCGACGGGGTCGCCGAGGTCGTCGATCAGTTGGCCGTGGGCGTCTTCGAGTCGCCAGGTCAGGCTGACGACGCAAGGGGCTGATATCTGCATGGGCGACATCATCTCATGCGCGCGCGCCCGCGAGCGCCGCCCGGCGGACCGGCACAATGTCGGGATGAACCAATCTTCCGGCCTCTCGCTGCGGCAGCACCCCGATGCCGCCGTCCCTCCGCTCGATCAACCCGCCGTGCTGCTGGGTGGTCTGAGCCCGACTGAATTCATGCAACAGCACTGGCAACGCGCGCCGCTGCTGGTGCGCCAGGCCTTTCCGGGCGTCCAGCCGCCGCTGACGCGCGCCGACCTCTTCAAGCTGGCCGAAAGCGAGGAGGTGGAGTCCCGCCTCGTGACGCGCCGCGGGCGGGGTGCCGACGAGGTCTGGAGCCTGGACCGTGGCCCGCTGGCGCGGCGCCGCCTGCCGGCGCTGAAGCAGCCGGACTGGACGGTGCTGGTCCAGGGGCTGGATCTGCATCTGCCGAGTGCCCAGGCGATGCTGACGCCGTTCCGCTTCATTCCACAGGCGCGGCTCGACGATCTGATGGTCTCCTGGGCAGCGGAAGGCGGCGGCGTCGGTCCGCATTTCGACTCCTATGACGTGTTCCTGATCCAGGTGCAGGGCCAGCGCCGCTGGCGCATCGGCCGCATGGCAGACGCCCGGTTGCGCCCGAACCTGCCGGTCAAGATCATCGAGAACTTCCAGCCCGAGCAGGAATGGGTGCTCTCGCCCGGTGACATGCTCTATCTGCCGCCGGGCTGGGCGCACGATGGCGATGCGGTCGGCGGCGAGTGCATGACCTGCTCCGTGGGCTTCCGTTCGCCGCACCGCTCCGAACTGGCGCGTGAAACACTGCTGCGGCTGGCAGACGCCGTCGAGGATGAGGGAGACGAGGGCGTCCGTCCGGTCGTCTATGCGGATCCTGGGCAGGCTGCGACCATGGAGCCTGGGCGCATTCCGCCCGCGCTGGTGCAGTTCGCAGCGGACGGCTTGCGCCGGGTACTGGAGGAGCCGGGTGCGCTGGAGCGGGCGCTGGGCGAATACATGAGCGAGCCCAAGCCGACCGTGAGCTTCGAGTTCGGCGATCCCTTGCCGGCGAACAGCGGGGTGGTGCTCGATGCGCGCAGTTGCATGCTCTACGACGACCACCACGTGTTTATGAATGGGGACTCCTGGCACGCGGCGGATGAGGATGCGCAGGTGCTCCGCCGCCTCGCGGATGCGCGGCAACTGGATGCCGCCACCTTGGCAACCGTGAGCAGCGCCGTGCTCGGATTGCTGGAGCAGTGGTGCGACGACGGCTGGATCCACCCGCTGACGTCGCGTGGATGACACACTTCATGCGCCGGCGCAAGCGAGAAAGCCTTAGTCTGCATGCCGGCGCGTTAGCATGGTCGTCACATAGCAGCCTGATTGCGCCATCCTCTGGGGTGGCCGTGAGCTTTCAGGCGCTTTTGGTCAAGCCGGGGACCGTAAGAAGCCGAGATGGTTTCGTTATGTATAATGGAAGGCTGGGTATGGAAATGCTCGAGCTTTTCATTCCCGTGAAGGCGCTTGATGACTGGATGCTGCTGAAGCAACTTGTCAGAGAGGCCGTCAATTACCGGTAATTGTTAGACTCTTTGACTGAGGAATAAAGCATGAACAAGTCGCTCCTGATGGCCGCCGTGATCGCCGCTGTTGCTCTGGCCGCCTGTGGCAAGAAGGAAGAAGTCGCTCCCGTGGTCGCTCCGGCTGTTGAAGCCGCTGCGTCGATGGCCGCTCCCGCCGCTTCGGCCGTGGCTGATGCCGCTGCTTCGGCTGCCGCCAGCGTTGCTGACGCCGCTTCCGGCGCTGCTGCTGCTGTGGCTGGCGCCGCTTCGGCCGCTGCCGATGCTGCTGCTTCCAAGTAAGCAATCGACCGCAAACGAAAAAGCCGCCGTGAGGCGGCTTTTTTTTGCCTTCTTCCTGATTGGCGCAACCGCTACCAGATGGAAATGGCGGTTGCTGCAGGATAGCGAATTGCTATTCGCTGGCTGAAACCTCAGCGCAACTCGTTGGCGAGTAACTGGACGATATTGCGCGCGCCTTCATCCATGACGGCCGCACCCTTGTCGTCGAGTATCGACAATGAACTCGATGTACCGTTGCCCGAGGTCAACTTCAGGCGGTATCGCGTGCCTTTCAGATCTTCCTTGCGGGCGCCGCTGAATACGCGCGAGAAGAAGCCAGGCTCTTCCTTGCCGGCCAGCTTGGGGTCGACGTAGCGCACCAGGTACTCATTCTGGGCACGGTCACGCTCTTCGACCGTGAAACTGCTGCGGTCCAGCGCCAGGCCGACGCGGCGCCAGCTGCGCTCCAGATTGTCGTCGATCTGCAACACCGTGCCCGTCGATTGATCGACCACCCGCGCACGCGGGGCGGCGGCCGGTGTCGCGCTGACGGAACGGACGGCAGCGTCCACCGCTTTTGCATTGCCGGACTTGCCCAGCTCTTCGGTGCCGGTCAGCCGCAGCATCATCCGGGCCAGCATTTCCGCTTCGAGGCCAGGATCGCTCGGGCGGTTTTGCCAGCGCAGGCCGTCGCCGTTGCGGTCGGTGCCAACCTCTTCGATGCCGCGGTGGCTGATGTAGATCTCGGTGACCGCGCCGTTGCGTTCGACTCGGGTGCGGTAGCGGTCCCGCTCGCCGGTGTCGCGCAGCTTGTCGAGCACCTTGCCCACGGTGCGGCTGACGATGTCCGTCGGCAGTTTGGCCCGGTTCTCTGACCAGTCGGTCTCCATCACGCCCACCTGCGGCGTGTCGGTGACCAGCGTGAACCCGTTGTCCTGCCAGAACGTGCGCAGCGTGTCCCAGACCTGTTCGGGCGTCTTGCGGACGACCAGCCAGCGCTGGTTGCCGGCGCGTTCGATGCGCACGTCGTCGTTCGGTCGCGCCGCCACAGCCGCCGCAGCGGCTGGCGGTGCAGCCGCTTCGGACGTCTGCATCGCGTTGGCGCTGATGGCGCCACCGGCCGGGGGCTGGTAGCGCGGATCGTTGCCCAGCTGTGTCAGGTCCGGCGGGACCTGCAAGGTCGGTGCCGGTGTGGCCGCGGCCGAGCGGTAGTCGATCTTGCTCGACGTGAACGAGTCCGACACGGTTGTGCAGCCGCCCAGGCCACAAGCGAACAGGGCAGCGGCCAGCGAGGCGCGCGCGGGGTGGCGCAGGGACATCAGGTTGCTTTTCATCTCAGAGAATGCCGGCTTCGCGCATGGCGCCTTCGAGGGGCGCGACCAGACTGTCGGACATCGGCACCATCGGCAGGCGCAGCGCGCCGCCACACAGGCCCATGCGCTGCATCGCCCACTTGACCGGCACCGGATTGGGTTCGGCGAACAGCAGCTTGTTCAGCGACAGCAGCTTGAAGTGGATCTCGCGGGCGGTCTGCGCATCCCCCGCCACGGCGGCGCGGCACAGATCGGCCATGGCGCGCGGGGCGATGTTGGCTGTGACGCTCACATTGCCCTGGCCGCCCATCAGCATCAGCGCGATGGCCGTGCCGTCGTCGCCGGAGTAGACGCCGAAGCCCTTCGGCGCGTGCTTGATCAGCCAGCAGGCGCGCTCGATGTTGCCGGTGGCTTCCTTGATGCCGATCACGCCGGGCAGCTTCGCGAGCCGCAGCGCCGTCTCGGGCAGCATGTCTGCAACGGTTCGGCCGGGCACGTTGTAGAGCATCACGGGGATGTCCACGGCTTCCGTGATGGCCTTGAAGTGCTGGAACATGCCTTCCTGCGAAGGCTTGTTGTAGTAAGGGACGACGCTGAGCGTGCAGTCGGCGCCGACTTCCTTGGCGAACTTCGACAGCTCGATGGCCTCGCGGGTCGAGTTGCCGCCAGCGCCTGCCATGACCGGCACGCGGCCGGCGGTCTGCTCGACGGCGACACGGATGATCTCGCAGTGCTCTTCGACCGACACCGTGGGCGATTCGCCGGTGGTGCCGACGACGCCGATGCAGGCCGTGCCTTCGGCGATGTGCCAGTCGATCAGCCGGCGCAGGCTGGGGTAGTCCACGCTGCCGTCTTCATGCATCGGCGTGACGAGTGCGACGATGCTGCCAATGATCGGGTTCATGTGCAATAGTCCTTGTGATTTCGGGATTCTAACTGCCGGGCAAGTGCCATCGATCCGGGTTGCCTGAGGTGTCGGCGGTGGTCTGGCGCACGGCCGCGATGCGTTGAACGAAGCGCGGTGGGCCGTCCAGAAAGCCGTCTTCGTAGGCAATGACCCGCAGTTCTGGCCGAACTTGGTCGAGCAACTCGCCTGGCTGGAGCAGGAAATCGGGCCGCGATGGTTTGCCCACGCTGGCATTGCCGTGCGCGAAGGTCTCGTAGAGCAGCACGCCGCCTGGCGCCACGCTCGCCACGATCCGCGGCAGCAGCGGGCGCCAGAGGTAGTTCGTGACGACGACGGCGTCGAACTGGCGATCCGGCAGCGGCCAGGGACCGTTTTCGATGTCGGCCTGGACCACCTCGGCGGCGATGCCCTGCAGCGTGGCCAAGGCGGACGTGTCCCGGTCGACCGCCGTGACCCGCGCGCCATGCGCCGTGAGCCAACGCACATGGCGGCCGCTGCCGCAGGCGAGGTCGAGCACGCGTGCGCCGTGGCGCAGATTCGGGATCAGGCCGGCGTGGCGGCTGATCCATTCGGAAGGGCTCGGATTCGAATGCAGGTTCAGGTGCGCGCTCAGAAACAGCTCCACAGGCGGTTGCCCAGATCGACGATCAGCGCCGGTTGCAGATAGGCCGCGAACACCAGCCCCAGTGCCGCCGCCACCACGGCGCCGACCAGCAACTGGCGCATTGGCCGTCTCATGCCGGCTGGGCCATCGGTCGGGCGATGGCGGTTTCGCGCACTGGCAGGTTCACCAGCGCGGCGAACACGCCCAGCGCCACGGCGATGCCCCAGACGATGTCGTAGCTGCGAGTGCTGTCGTACAGCAGACCGCCCAGCCAGACCCCCAGGAAGGAGCCGATCTGGTGGCTCAGGAACACGCAGCCGCCCAGCATCGACAGGTACTGCACGCCGAAGATCTGCGCGACGACCGCGTTGGTCGGCGGCACGGTGGACAGCCACAGCACGCCCATCACGGCGGCGAACACATAGACGCTCATCGGTGTCAGCGGCGCGACCAGGAAGGCCACGATCACGACCGAGCGCGCCAGGTAGATGGCAGACAGGATGTGCCGCTTGGACATGCGCTGGCCGAGCGAGCCGGCCGCGTAGGTGCCGACCACATTGAACAGGCCGATCAGCGCCAGCGCGGTCGTTGCCACCTCGGGCGCCATGCCGTGGTCCTTCAGGTAGCTGGGCATGTGGACACCGATGAACACCACCTGGAAGCCGCAGACGAAGTAGCCCGCCATCAGCAGCTGGAAGCTGCGGTAACCCATCGCCTCGCGCAGCGCGGCGCCGATGCTCTGCTGTGGGCGCGTCGGGCCGCCGGGCTGTTGCGGCTCGCGCAGGCCCCAGGCCAGCGGGATGATGACCAGCGCCGCGCAGCCCAGCAGCACCAGCGCCTGCTGCCAGCCCAGGTGGCCGATCAGCCAGTTCTCGACCGGCACCATCAGGAACTGTCCGAAGGAGCCCGCCGCCGCCGCCACGCCCATCGCCCACGAGCGCTTCATCGGATCGATCTGGCGCCCGATCACGCCGTAGACCACGGCGTAGGTCGTGCCGGATTGCGCCATGCCGATCAGCAGCCCGGTGCTGGCAATGAAGGCGGGCCCGGTCGTGGCCTGCGACATCAGCACCAGCCCGCCCGCGTAGAGCAGGCTGCCGCCCATGAGCACGCGGAAGGCGCCGAAGCGGTCCGCCAGCATCCCGGCGATCGGCCCCGCCAGGCCCCAGGACAGGTTCTGCACCGCCATCGCGAAGGAGAAGGTCTGGCGCGTCCAGCCGCGCTCCATGGTGATCGGCGCCAGCCACAGGCCGAAGCCGTGGCGGATGCCCATCGACAGCGTGACGATGAGGGCGCCGCACAGCAGCACCTGGGTCATCGACAGGCGGGCTGGTGCATCCACGGAGAGGGGAGAGGAAACGCGCATCCGGCGGACTGTAGCGAACTTCAATGGCCACTGCTGACACGCAGATGCGCGCCGGACCTTGCCCCAGCGTCAGAACCGGAAGCCCGCCTTGACGCCGTAGCTGGTGGCGTCGCCGGTCTTGTCGGCTTCGAGCGCGAGGTTCACCAGACCGAGGTTGACGTTGACGCCACCGAAGAGGCGGGTCTGGTTGATGCGCTCCTTCTGGAGCAGCGTGGTGCCGGTGACCTGCGTGCGGGTGGTGACGGTGCCGATGCCGGCATAGGGCGTGGCGAACAGGAAGCCCTTGGAGATCGACACGTCCAGCCCGGCGCTGCTGGCCTTGAGCTGGTCGATGCCGCTGAGTTGCGAGTAGCTGGCGCGCACGGCCAGCGCCGGCGTCAGCATGCCGCCGGGCACGAAGGCCCAGCGCAGCTCGCCCCCCGTGGTGGTGGCGCCGGTCGCCGGCACGCGGCCGAGCGAGGCGCCGATGTCGATGTTGAAGGGCAGACCCTTGACTGCGCGAACAGAGGTCACCGGCAGCGCCTTGGGCACATCGGCCCCTCCCGCCGCCTTGGCCAGCACCTCGCGGTGCTGCAGTTCGGTGGCGGTGACGCCGGCGCCAATGTCGAAGCCGATCACGCCCAGCGGCTCGGCCGGCACCAGGGCCTTGTACGACAGCGCGGCGCCCAGGTCCTGGCTCAGGGCGTGGAACTCGGACTGCGTCAGCAGGTTGAGGGTGTTGATCTCCAGCGCGTGGGCGCCGCCAGTGGCCAGCAGGGTGGTCGCGGCCGCAGAGGCCGTCAGCAGGGAGCGCAGTGCAAGCGTCATTCGGGTGTCCTTCGGGTTCTGGATCGGGAGTGCAAGGAGAGCGGGCAGGCTAGCACCGGGGGATTTCCCGCTGGTGTGGGGCTTGTGACGGACCGCACTGAAGTGCTGGAAGTTGTGCCGCCTGTTGCAAACCTACAATCCGCCGCCATGGCCACCAAGACCCCGACTTCCACTTCCCCCGCCGCCTATGGCGAAGCCTCGATCCGCGTCCTGAAAGGACTGGAGCCGGTCAAGCAGCGCCCGGGCATGTACACCCGCACCGAGAACCCGCTGCACATGGTGCAGGAGGCGATCGACAACGCCGCCGACGAAGCACTCGCCCACCACGGCAAGCGCATCGGCGTGACCCTGCACACCGACGGCTCGGTGAGCATCGAGGACGACGGCCGTGGCATTCCCTTCGGCCTGCACCCGGACGAAGGTGTGCCGGTGGTCGAGATCGTGTTCACCCGGCTGCACGCCGGCGGCAAGTTCGACAAGGGCTCGGGCGGCGCCTACAGCTTCTCGGGCGGCCTGCACGGCGTCGGCGTGTCGGTGACGAACGCGCTGGCGACCCGGCTGCAGGTGACGGTGTGGCGCGAGAAGCAGGTCGCCACGCTGGCCTTTGCCGGCGGTGACGTGGTCGAGCCGCTGGTGATCCGCCCGGCCGGACCACCCTCGTCGGGCGACCGCAAGCAGGGCACGACGGTGCGCGTCTGGCCGGATCCGAAGTACTTCGAGTCGGCCGAGCTGCCGAAGCACGAGCTGGTGCACCTGCTGCGCAGCAAGGCGGTGCTGATGCCGGGCGTGACTGTCACGCTCACGCACGAGAAGACCGGCGAGGTGCAGACCTGGCTCTACCAGGGCGGCCTGCGCGACTATCTGGCGCAGCACCTGAACGGTGAGCCACTGATCCCCATGTTCGAAGGCGCGCAGTACGCCAGCGCGGGCGCCGACGAGACCTTCGCCGAAGGCGAGGGCGCCGAGTGGTGCGTCTCCTTCAGCGAAGAGGGCGCCAACCTGCGCGAGAGCTACGTCAACCTGATCCCGACCGTCGCCGGCGGCACGCACGAGGCGGGTCTGAAGGACGGCCTGTTCCAGGCGGTGAAGGGCTTCGTCGAGATGCACGCGCTGTGCCCCAAGGGCGTGAAGCTGATGCCGGACGACGTGTTCGGGCGGGCCAGCTTCGTGTTGTCGGCCAAGGTGCTCGATCCGCAGTTCCAGGGCCAGACCAAGGAACGCCTGAACAGCCGCGATTCGCTGCGGCTGGTGTCGTCCTTCGTGAAGCCGACGCTGGAGCTGTGGCTGAGCCAGCACGTCGAACATGGCAAGAAGCTGGCCGAGCTGGTCATCAAGCAGGCGCAGGCCCGCCAGCGCGCGGGGCAGAAGGTCGAGAAGAAGAAGGGCTCCGGTGTGGCCGTGCTGCCCGGCAAGCTGACCGACTGCGAGAGCCGCGACCTGTCGATGAACGAGGTCTTCCTCGTCGAGGGCGACTCCGCCGGCGGCAGCGCCAAGATGGGCCGCAACAAGGAGACGCAGGCCGTGCTGCCTCTGCGCGGCAAGGTGCTCAATGCCTGGGAGGTGGAGCGCGACCGGCTGTTCGCCAACAACGAGATCCACGACATCGCGGTGGCGGTCGGCGTCGATCCGCACGGTGCGAACGACCAGCCCGACATGTCGGGTCTGCGCTACGGAAAGATCTGCATCCTCAGCGACGCGGACGTGGACGGCTCGCACATCCAGGTGCTGCTGCTGACGCTGTTCTTCCGCCATTTCCCCCAGCTGGTCGAGAACGGCCACATCTACATCGCCAAACCGCCGCTGTACCGGGTGGACGCTTCCGCCCGCGGCAAGAAGCCGGCCGCGAAGTTTTACGCACTCGATGAAGGTGAATTGCAGGCGATACTTGACAAGGTGCGCAAGGAAGGCGCGCGCGAGGGTTCCTGGAACATCAGCCGCTTCAAGGGCCTGGGCGAGATGAACGCCGAGCAGCTCTGGGAAACGACGCTGAATCCGGACACGCGCCGGCTGATGCGGGTGGAGTGTGGTGCGCTGGGTGTGCCCGCGACCACCGCCGCGCTGACCAAGCTGATGGGCAAGGGTGAAGCCGCTTCGCGGCGCGAGTTGATGGAACTGCACGGCGATGCAGTCGAAGTGGATGTGTGAAATCTGAAATCTGACCGGCCGGATGCCGGTGTGTCGATGGGGGTGGGGATATGGAGCAATTCAGTGGTGTGGTGGGTTCGGTGGCGGCCGGGCTGGGGCCGTACGCGCCCAAGGTGATCGGCGCGCTGGTGATGGTGCTGATCGCGTGGATCGGCAGCCGGCTGGTGCGCGCGGCGATCACGCGGCTGTGCCTGAAGCGCCAGCTCGACGAGAAGCTGCAGTCGCCGGGCTTCTCGGTGATGCTGGCCAATGTCGGCGTCGGCGTGGTGTGGCTGTTCACGCTGCCCGGGCTGCTGGAAACGCTCGAACTGAAGGGCCTGCTCGACCCGGTCAACGTCATGATGTCCCGCATCATGGGGTTCGTGCCGAACCTGGTCGGCACCATCGTGGTGTTCGGCATCGGTTTTCTGGTGGCCCGCGTCGTGCGGCAGATCACCACCGGCATGCTGCGCGCCGCCGGCTCCGAAAAGGTGGCCGTGCGCATGGGGTTGTCCACCTCGCTGGGCGAGGGCGGGCTGGCCGGGCTGGTCGGCTCGCTGGTGTTTTCCTTGATCATGCTGCCGGTGCTGGCGGCCGCGCTGGAGCCGCTCGGGCTGGACGCCGTCACCCAGCCGGTGAGCAACCTGCTCGACACGGTGATCGCGCTGATCCCGAAGATCGCCGCATCGGCCGTCATCGTCGCGGTCGCGGCGCTCATCGGACGCGCCGTGGCGGGCATCACCACCGGCGTGCTGAGCGGCATGGGCTTCAACAAGCTCTCGCAGCACCTCGGGTTGGGCGAGATGGGCCGCGCCGGCGCGCGCACCCCGTCGGAGCTGGCCGGCTCGGTCGTGATGTTCGCGATCGTGAGCGTGGCGGTGATGCAGGCCTGCGAGGTGCTGGGCTTCGCGATCCTGACGAAGCTGGTGGTGAACCTGGGCGCCGTGCTGGCCGGGGTGGCCGTCGCGGGCGTCGTGATGATCGGCGGGCTGTGGCTGTCCAACTGGGTGGCTGGCCTGATTCGCGCGGGGTCGGCGGTGAACGCGCCCGCGCTGGCCAATCTGGTGCGGGGCGCGATCCTGTTCTTCACCGCTGCGCTGGCGCTGCGCCAGGCGGGCTTGCCGGGCGACATCGTCGGCATCGCCTTCGGTTCGGTGGTGGGGGCGATCGCGGTGGGTGCGGCGGTGGCGGTGGGGGTCGGCGGTCGGCACCTGGCCGGGCGCCTGCTGGAGGAGGCCGTGGAGGCGCTGCGGACTTCGCCGCCCGCCTCGGACACGCCGCCCATCCAGTTCCCGGACTGAGCGCGGGTCGAGCACGGCATGTGGAATCGACTGCGCCGAAGGCACTTCGACAGCCGCTCCCTGGTGTGGCAGTTCGTGGCCGTGGTCCTGCTGCCGGCGCTGCCCGTTGCGGCCGTGCTGCACTGGGGGCTGCAGGGTGCGCCGGCGCTGGTCGGGGCGGTGCTGGCGACGGCGGCGCTGTGCGCGGCGGCCGGTGGCGCGCTGGCCTACCGTGTGAGCAAGTCGCTGCGCCAGATCATCGCGGCGACCCAGATGGTGCGCCGCAGCGAGCCGGTCGATGACGTCAATCTGCCCTTGCAGACCGGCAGTGCCGAGCTGCAGCGCGCCAGTGCGGGCCTGCGCCGGCTGATCGAGGTCTGGCGCCGGCGCCAGCGCGATCTGCTCGCGCAGACCGAGTCGCTGGGCCGGCGGCTGGCCCTGCGCACGCATGAACTGTCCACCTTGCAGGACCTCTCGATCGGGCTGGCCAGCAAGACGGAGCTGCACGAGCTGGTCGCCGAGGCGCTCAGTGCGCTGGAACAGACCATGGCCTACACCAGCGCCTCCGTCTGGTCGCGCACGGCGCGCGACGAGGGTGGCCAGGTCGTGCTGATGGGCTACCGCCAGAACGACGACGAGGCCGGCCAGACGCCGACCGACGACCTGACCGGCATGCGCCTGTCACGCGCCAACCTGCAGCATTACGAGCACATCGAGCGCGAAGGCGCGCCCATCGTCGAGAACCGCGTGCGCCAGAGCCTGCTGTCGTGGCTGTGGTCGTTGTTGTCGGACGATGCCCGCACCTCGGGCCTGTACCGCGGCACCAAGGCCTGGATGGCCGTGCCGCTGAAGTCGCGCGAGTCGGTGATGGGCGTGCTGCGGGTCGACCACGAGGAGCCGGACTTCTTCGATGCCGAGCGGGTGCGTCTGCTCACGGCGGTGGGCAGCCAGACCGGGCTGGCGATGCGCCACGCGCAGCTGCTGTCCCAGCAGAAGGACCAGGCGGTGGTGGCCGAGCGCAACCGCATTGCCCGCGATCTGCACGACGCGGTGTCCCAGACCCTGTTCGCGGCCAATGTGATCGCCGGCACGCTGGGCCGGCTGGCGTCCCGGCTGGCCGAAGGCGAAGGCGATGGCGGGGCCGCCGTGTTGCAGCAGCAGGCCGAAGCGCTGGAGCGGCTCAACAAGGGCGCGCTGGCCGAGATGCGGCTGCTGATGTTCGAGCTGCGCCCCGATGCGCTGCAGCACCTGCCGCTGGCGGAGCTGCTCCAGCACGCCATCGATGCACTGGCCAGCCGCGGCACGATCGAGGTCTCGCAGCGCCTGGCGCGCGAAGACCGCCTGCCCGGCGCCACCCGCGTTCACCTCTACCGCATCGCCCAGGAGGCGCTGTCGAACATCGGCCGCCACAGCGGTGCGAGCCACGCCGTGATCGAGTGGATCGTGCCCGAGAGCGGCTCCGGCGGACGGCTGCGCATCGCCGACGACGGGCATGGATTCGATCCTGGTGCATCGCCACCGGGCCACTTCGGTCTCAGCAACATGGCCGAGCGGGCGGCCGAGATCGGCGCGACCTGGAACATCAC
This sequence comes from uncultured Sphaerotilus sp., assembly GCF_963924895.1. Classification (NCBI taxonomy): domain Bacteria; kingdom Pseudomonadati; phylum Pseudomonadota; class Betaproteobacteria; order Burkholderiales; family Sphaerotilaceae; genus Sphaerotilus; species uncultured Sphaerotilus sp. The sequence goes on along the minus strand of NZ_CAWURG010000003.1, from coordinate 24,539 downwards.
CTCGGGACCGGACGAGGGCACCGAAATCCGGCTGGAGCTGCCATGAACAAGAACGAATCCATGAACACTTCCCAAGCGACGCGCATCAGCGTCTTCGTCGTCGACGACCACCCGATGATCCGCGCCGGCCTGGTGGGGATGATCTCGGGCGAGAGCGATTTCCTCTGCGTGGGCGAAGCGGGGCACGGCGCAGATGCCGTGCGGATGATCCCGGCGCTGCAGCCGGACGTCGTGCTGATGGACCTGCTGATGCCGCAGATGGACGGCATCGAGGCCATCCGCCAGCTGCGTCCGCTGGCGCCACAGACCCGCTTCCTGATCCTCACCAGCCTGACCGAGCCGGGCGAGGTGCAGCGGGCGCTGGCGGCCGGGGCAGTGGGCTACCTCACCAAGACCGCGTCGGCGCACGAGCTGGTCAACACGATCCGCGCGGCCTTCGGCGGCCGGCGGGTGCTGTCGCCCGAGGCCACCGAGGCGCTGATCAGCGTGTCGCAGAACGCGGCCCCCGGCGCGGACCTGACCCAGCGCGAGCGCGAGTTGCTGGCGCTGATGGCCCGCGGCCTGAGCAACCAGGACATCTCGGACCAGTTGCACATCGCGCTGCCGACCGTCAAGTTCCACATCACCAACATCCTCAGCAAGCTGGGCGTGAGCAACCGCACCGAGGCCGTGCTCATCGCCTTGCGCCACAAGCTGGTGCCGCCGAACTGAAGCGCCGAACCCCGGAGATCCGGCGCCTGCCAATCCCGACTTTGGTCTGGGTCCGCGCCAGCCCAGGGGTTGGCAGCGCGGCAGCGCCTCCCGCCTACCATTGTGTCTGCGAGCCAATATGTCCTCCCCCCCGCGGACGGCTCGCAGGGAACATAACTGGCAGGGAGGAATTTTTTTCAAACAACATGAATCTGCCAGATTCACCCGGGGTTGTGACAAGGGTCCGGCGCGGACAACGGTGGTGATGGATCGATACTGGTGATCGATGTTTCCACCCGGCTGCTGCCCCGATCCCCATGTCCATTCATTCCTGCTTCCGAGTCACCGCGTTCGTCGCCACCATGGCGTTCGGCGCGCTGTCGGGCGTTGCCGTGCAGGCTGCACCGACCCTGGCCGGTTGCGAACTCTTTCCCTCCAGCGCCATCTTCAGCCAGCGCATCGACGATGTGCAGCGCTTCCCGCCGCACGCGCGCAGCGCGGCCTGGCTGGGCAGCATCGGCCTGGGCCGCAAGCTGCACGCCGACTGGGGCCGCACGGTCGATCCCGCGCAGACCGCCCACTACTACGGCATGCCCGTCAGCGTGGTCGACGGCACGCCGGCCACGACCCGCTGGCCGCTCGTCAGCCACACCATCCAGGACGCCCGCGATTCGAACGGCGCCGGTGTGCCCTCGGAAAGCGACTGCGCGGTCGGCGACCAGGGCCTGCCCGCGCTCCAGCGTGGCTGCGACAGCCTGATTCCGTCGCGCCGGCGCTTTCCGTATCCCAATGACGGTCTGCTGAAGGCCGAACACGGCCTGTGCAACGACCCCGCGACCTGCGGCGACCGGCACGTGCTGGTGCTGGAGCAGGGGGCGTGCCGCCTCTGGGAGAGCTATTTCACCTACCAGGTGAACGGCCGCTGGAATGCCTATTCCACCGCCGCCTGGGACCTGAAGTCGATGGAGATGCGGCCCGACGGCTGGACCTCCGCCGACGCGGCCGGCCTGCCCATCCTGCCGCTGCTGGCGCGTGCCGACGAGGTCGAGGCCGGCGTGATTCCGCATGCGCTGCGCGTGACCTTCCGCGACGCCGTGCTGGACCGGCGCCACACCTGGCCGGCCAGCCACTCCGCCGGAACGACCCGCGCCGACGGCATCCCCTTCGGCGCGCTGCTGCGCTTGCGGGCGGATTTCGACATCCCGTTCTGGTGGACGGCGCAGGCCAAGGTGCTGGCGCGGGCCATGCAGAAATACGGCCTCTACGTGGCCGACATCGGCTCGGACTTCTACGTCCAGGGCGATCCGGACGAGCGCTGGGGGCGCCTGACGATCTGGCAGATCCAGCGCATGAAGCTCAACGACTTCGAGTTCGTCGACATCGGGGCCATCACGCGCCATCCGCGCTTCAATCCGCGGTCGTATCAAGCCGCCTGGTGAGACGGTGCGGCGGTTCGGCGCCTGCAGGCACCGAACCCGACTTTGGTTCAGGTCTGCGCAGGACCTCGGTCCGGTACCGCACGGAACATGCGCCCCTACCATTCGCGGGCAGGCCGCACATCCTCCCCCCCGCGGATGGCCTTGCAGGGAACTACAACTGACAGGGAGGGTCTTTTTCAAAAAAGACAACTGTCAGGGGCGTAAGTACGCATCAATTGCATGAGCCAGAACCAATGAACAAATTCTTCGCATTCAGTCTGATCTCCATTGCAGCCTTCGCGGCCAACGTGGCACAGGCCCAGACCGCAGCGCCGGCCACGCCGATGGCCACGCTGAAGACGGACGGCAAGCTGCGCGCGGCCCTCGGCCTCGGCGCCAGCGTCTCGTCGGGCAACAGCCGCACGTCCAACGTCTCGCTGACTGCACATGGCGTGCGTGCGACGGACCAGGACAAGGCGACGGTCTACGGCTCGGCGCTGTATGTCCGTGCCGCGGGCGTGACCTCGGCCGAGCAGCTGCGTGCCGGTGGCCGCTACGACTACAACCTCAGCTCCGACACCTTCGCGTTCGGCACCGCCGATCTGGAGCGTGACAAGCTGGCCAACCTGTCGCTGCGCGGCGTGCTGGGCGGCGGCGTCGGTCTGCATGTGATCAAGACCCCGGCCACCACGTTCGACGTCTACGGCGGTCTGGTCTACAACGCCGACAAGTACGTGGCCGCCACCGTCGTCGACGGCCAGTCGCGCTCGTCCTACGGCTATGCCGCGCTGCTGCTGGGCGAAGAGTCGCAGCACCGCCTGTCGGACACCACCAGCGCCTGGCAGCGCCTGACGGTCTACCCGAACCTGCGCAACCGCGGCGAGTTCCGTGCCAGCTTCGCCTCCGGCCTGTCGGTGGCGATGTCCAGCGCGATGAACCTGAACGTCGGCCTGGGCTACGCCTTCAATTCCGACCCGGGCACGGGCCGCAAGAAGGGTGACACCCTGCTGACCACGGGCGTGTCGGTCAAGTTCGACTGATTCTCCCTTCAAGGATCCGCACATGGAACTCGGCACGACCTCCATCCTGGTGCAACTGCTGCTGATCTTCGTTCTGGTGGCACTGTTTGCAGGGCGGCGCCGGATGCGGATCCACCGTGACCAGCGTGACACCCACCCCGGTGTCACCGCGCCGCTGGCGGCCCCGTGGCCGGCGGCGCGGCCAGCTGCTCCCGCCTTGCCCCCGGCGCCTGCTCTGGCCGACATGCCGTTCTCGATGCAGCGCGCGCCTGCGCAGGCGGCTCCCATCCTCGTGTCCGAGGAACTCCTGCCGCCGTGTTTCGCGGACACCTGTGCCGACTGGGCGCAGGTGGAGTCCGGCACGGCCCAGGCGCCGATCACCCGGTTCGGCCTGACGGACTGGTCCGTCCAGGCGGACCCGGCCGTGGACGGGGCGGACCATGAATCCTCGGTCCTGCATTGGACGCTGGACACCCCCGCCGAGACGGCGCGCCGTGCGCGTCCGGTGCCGACCCGTTCGGCGTCCGCGGCGATGTCCTGCACAATCGCGCCGCAGGTGCACCAATGCGCCTGAGCTGATCCGTGCCGGTCTCCACTGTGGCGGCGGGTCATGCCGTGACCCGACTGCCGCAAGATGGACCAGACCACGATCGATTTTTCTACCGCTCCCGCCGGCAAGCCCGGCTCCGGCGATGACGCCCTGACGCTCGCGCACTACGCCGAGCGTGCCTATCTGGAATACGCGCTCAGCGTCGTCAAGGGCCGGGCGCTGCCCGATGTCTGCGACGGCCAGAAGCCGGTGCAGCGCCGCATCCTCTACGCGATGCAGCGCATGGGCCTGACCACCTCGCGCAGCACCAGCGGCCAGACCAGTGGCGCGCGGCCCGTCAAGAGCGCCCGCGTCGTCGGCGACGTGCTCGGCCGCTACCACCCGCACGGCGACACCGCGGCCTACGACGCGCTGGTCCGCATGGCGCAGGACTTCGCGCTGCGCTACCCGCTCATCGACGGCCAGGGCAACTTCGGCTCGCGCGACGGCGACGGCGCCGCGGCCATGCGCTACACCGAGGCGCGGCTGGCCCCGATCTCCCGCCTGCTGCTCGACGAGATCGACGAAGGCACGGTCGAGTTCATCCCCAACTACGACGGCTCGACCGAGGAGCCGCGGCAGCTGCCAGCCCGCCTGCCGTTCGTGTTGCTGAACGGTGCGTCCGGCATCGCGGTCGGCCTGGCCACCGAGATCCCGAGCCACAACCTGCGCGAAGTGTCGTCTGCCGTGGTCGCGCTGATCCGCGACGAACACCTGAGCGACGACGCGCTGCACGCGCTGCTGCCCGGCCCGGACTACCCCGGCGGCGGCCAGATCATCAGCAGCGAGGGCGACATCCGCGACGCCTACCGCACCGGCCGCGGCTCGCTCAAGGTGCGTGCCCGCTGGAAGATCGAGGATCTGGCGCGGGGCCAGTGGCAGCTGGTCGTCACCGAACTGCCTCCCGGCGCCAGCAGCCAGCGGGTGCTCGAAGAGATCGAGGAGCTGACCAACCCCAAGATCAAGACCGGCAAGAAGGCGCTTACGCCCGAGCAGACGCAGCTCAAGACCACCGTGCTGTCGGTGCTGGACGGCGTGCGCGACGAATCGAGCAAGGACGCGGCCGTGCGGCTCGTGTTCGAGCCCAAGAGCCGCGCCATCGACCAGCAGGAGCTGATCACCACGCTGCTGGCGCACACCAGCCTGGAAAGTTCGGCGTCGATCAACCTGACCATGGTCGGCGCCGATGGCCGTCCGACGCAGAAGAGCCTGCGCCAGATGCTCGGCGAGTGGATCGGCTTCCGGCTGGCCACCGTGCGCCTGCGCACCGAGCACCGGCTGGCCCGCGTGCTCGACCGCATCCACATCCTCGAAGGGCGGCAGACGGTCCTGCTCAACATCGACGAGGTGATCCGCATCATCCGCGAGAGCGATGAGCCGAAAGCCGCGCTGATCGCACGTTTCCGCCTCAGCGACCGGCAGGCCGAGGACATCCTCGAGATCCGCCTGCGCCAGCTCGCCCGGCTGGAAGCGATCAAGATCGAGCAGGAACTGTCGGAGTTGCGCGGCGAGCAGGGCAAGCTGGAGGACATCCTCGGCAACGCCAGCTCGCTGCGCCGGCTGGTGGTCCGCGAGATCGAGGCGGACACCAAGCAGTTCGGCGACGACCGCCGCACGCTGATCCAGGCCGAGAAGAAGGCGGTCGCGGAAGTCAAGGTGATCGACGAGCCGGTGACGGTGGTGGTAAGCCAGAAGGGCTGGGTGCGTGCGCGCACCGGCCACGGGCACGATCCGGCCGGCTTCGCCTTCAAGGCGGGTGACGGGTTGTATGGCACCTTCGAGTGCCGCACGGTCGATCCGCTGATCGTCTGCGGCAACAACGGACGGGTCTACTCGGTGCCGGTCAGCGCGCTGCCGGGCGCGCGCGGTGACGGGGCGCCCATCACTTCGCTGGTCGAGCTGGAATCGGGAACGCAGATCCTGCATTACCTCGCCGGCCCCGCCGATCGCCTGCTGCTGCTGGCCCACAGCGGGGGCACCGGCCTGCTGGCGAAACTCGGTGATCTGATGACCCGCCAGAAAGGTGGCAAGAGTTATCTGACCCTGGAAGCGGGCGAGCAGTGGTTTCCGCCGGTCACCGTGCTGCCCACCCAACCCCAGGTCGCCTGTCTGGCGGCCAGCGGGAGATTGCTGGTCTTCGGCCTGGGCGAACTCAAGCACCAGCCCAACGGCGGACGCGGGCTGACGCTGATGGAGGTCGATGCCGCAGATCCCCTGCGGATGGTGGTGCCCTTCACGACCGGGCTGCGGGTCAGTGGTGTCGGGCGCGGTGCCAAGGCCCGGGACGAGGATCTGCGGCCGGCGGCGCTGGCTGCCTACGTCGGCCGGCGTGCGCGCAAGGGACGCACCATCGACACGACCATGAAGGTGCAGGGCATTGCTGCGCTTTGAAGTCCGGGAGAACCCTGCATGTGGTCATTCATGGCCACATATTCATTGCCCATTGATTGTCGAATTAGCTTGAATTTGGTATCTCCGGCGCCGTAATTGAAAAAAGCTGGTTTCGGTTAATCTCCGTTAAGGTTGGCTGTGTAGCCTTCCGTCGGATTCATGACAGCGATTGTGTTTAAATCGTAACTGTCGTGAGCTAAATACTTCAGACGCCGGGTCCGGCGGGAACTGTTCGGGAAATATGGTGTCCCTCTCTCTACAGTTCCAGCGCGCTCGGTCGGTCCTTGATCCGATACCAGTTCCCCCGCACCGTGCCACTTCGGTGGCGCGGGCTTTCAGGCCCGGCCCTTTTTTGGTCGGGCCTTCTTTTTTTTCGATTCAGGAATTGTTTCAGTCTAAGGCGGCCTTCATCCCCAGCCGTTAGCATCGGGCATTCACTGAGGGATATTTTCAAATCATGCGATTGCTGCTGGCAGAAGACGACCCCTTGCTGGGCGATGGTCTGCGCGCAGGGCTCAAGGCCCTGGGGTTTCAGGTGGACTGGGTCCGGGACGGTGTGGCCGCCGAGCGCGAGCTGCTGAACCAGACCTACACCGCGGCGATCCTCGACCTGGGCTTGCCCCGGGTCGATGGCATGGATGTGCTCCACAACCTGCGGTCCCGCGGTGTGGCGACACCCGTGCTGGTGCTGACGGCCCGTGATGCCGTGCCGCAGCGCATTCAGGCGCTCGACCTGGGCGCCGACGACTACGTGGTCAAACCCGTCGATCTCCATGAACTGGCCGCCCGCCTGCGGGCGCTGGTGCGCCGCTCCCACGGCCAGGCGCAGGACCGCCTGAGCTGCAACGGCGTCGATCTGCAGCCGGCCTCGCGCGAGGTCTGGGCCGACGGCGAGATCGTCAAGCTCTCCAGCCGCGAGTTCAGTCTGCTGCACGTGCTGATGCTGCGTCCGGGCCGGGTGCTGACCCGCGAACAGCTCGAGAACCACCTCTACGGCTGGGGCGAGGAGGTCGGCAGCAACACCATCGAGGTGCACGTCCACCACCTGCGGCGCAAGCTCGGCTCGCACCGCATCCGCACGGTGCGCGGGGTCGGATACGCCTTTGCCGCCCAGTCCAGCCCGGCGGCCACCGACGCCGGTCCCGACAGCAGTCTCGCACCGCTGTGACCACCCAGGTCGCCAGCAGTTCGCTGCGTACGCGGCTGCTGCGGCGGGTGCTGGCGGGGGTCTCGCTGCTGTGGCTGCTGGCCGCGGTGCTGGCGTGGGCGGACACACGCCGTGAACTGGACGATCTGCTCGATGGCCATCTGGCGCAGTCCGCTGCGTTGCTGGTGGCCTTGCAGTTGCAGGACGGCGGGGAAGTGCTGCTGCCGCCGGCCAACAACCTGCACCGGTATTCGCCGCGGGTCGCGTTCCAGGTCTGGCGCGCGGGTCAGCTCGACCTGCATTCCTGGAACGCGCCGGCCGAGCCGCTGGCGCCGCTGCAACCCGGATTCCACGCCACGCGGCTGGCGGGGCGGGACTGGCGCGTCTTCGCGGCGCGTCCGGCCAAGTCCGACGTCATCGTGCTGGTGGGCGAGCTGAGCTATTCGCGCGCCGAGATTCTCCAGGCGGTGCTGCGCAGTTCGCTGCTGCCGCTGCTGGTGGCGCTGCCGCTGCTCGGGCTGAGCGTGTGGTGGGCCGTGCGGCTGGGCCTGGTGCCGCTGGACCGGCTGGGCAAGGAACTCGCCAGCCGGGATCCGGCCGCGCTCGATCCCATCCGGATACACGACGCGCCGACCGAGTTGCTGCCGCTGGTGAGTGCGCTCAACGAACTGTTCGAGCGGACGACCGCGCTGCTGGCGTCCGAGCGGCGCTTCACCGCCGATGCCGCGCACGAGCTGCGCACGCCGATCGCCGGCATCCGCGCCCAGGCCCAGGCCGCACTCGCCGTGCACGACCCGGCCGCGCGGCGCCACGCGCTGCAGGCCACGCTGGTCGGCTGCGACCGCGCCACCCGGCTCGTGCAGCAGCTGCTGACGCTGGCCCGGCTGGAGGCCGAACCCCAGGCCCGGCTGAACCATGTCGATCTGGTGGTGCTGGCGCGCGACGAGGTGGTCGAGATCGCCTCGGCGGCCTTCGACGAGGGACAGGAGTTGCAGCTGGAAGCGCCGGAAGAAGAGGGCTGGCTGCGGGTGCGCGCCGAGCCCACGCTGCTGGCGGTGCTGCTGCGCAACCTGATCGACAACGCCCTGCGCTACAGCCCGCGCGGCGCGACGGTGCGGGTGTCGGTGGTGCCGGTGATGCCGGACTGGGTGATGCTGGTGGTCGAGGACAGCGGCCCGGGCCTGCCGCCGGAGCATCTGGCGCGGCTGGGCGAGCGTTTCTTCCGCGCCCTCGGCAACGAGCGGCCGGGCAGTGGCCTGGGCTGGTCGATCGTGCGCCGCATCGCGGTGGCGCTGCAGCTCGAGGTGGAGGTCGACCGCTCGCCGGATCTGGGCGGCCTGCGGGTGCAGGTGGGCATGGCGCTGGCGGGCGGCGAGTCCGATCCAGCCCATCCGACTCAGGCTTCGAACGGCCCCGCGCGCGCCGAGTCCCTGTCCCAGACGTAGCGGCACAGCGTCCGGCTTTCGGGCAGCAGGTAGATCACCTGGGTGGCTTCGGCCGCCGGGGCGGGGGTGCCGGAATGGTCGGTCTGCGCCCAGGCCGGACGCAGGCTGCGGCCTTGCGGCGTCCGTGCGAAGGCGCGCAGGCGGCGGTCCAGCGTGGCGGCGTCGCCCGGATCGAAACGCTCCCACAGCAGGTCCACCGGCAGGCCATCGATCAGCCGGATCAGGGTGGCCCCTTCCTCGCGCAGCAGCGCCAGCACGGCATCCTCGTCGCGGATCTGGCCGCGCAGGCGCTGCCATTCGTCGAACAGCATCGGCTGCATGTCTTCCAGGTGCACGCCGGCCTGCTGCAGCGCTTCGGTCCAGGCGGCCAGGTCGCTGGTGTTGACGGCACTCGCCAGCCAGCGGTGGCGCCGCCGGCCGAGCGGCAGCAGCATCACGTGGCGCTCGCCCGGGCCGAGCGCCTGGTCGAAGTGCGCCCGCGCCTGTTCCAGCACCGCCGACCGCGGGCCCTCGCCTTCGATCAGCCGGTGCAGCACGTATTCGTCGGCGACCCGCAGGTGGGCGATCGACGGCAACGTGTCGACATCGGCCAGCCGGAGCGCGGCCAGCGCCGCCGACAGCGCACTGCCGCCGCTGCCGCCCGCGCTGGCGGAGGCCTGGCTCTGCTGCGTCCAGCCCGGGCCGAGCAGCTGGGCCTGGCAGCCCCGCATGCGCAGCTCCAGCAGCAGCTCAGAGCGCCAGCGCAGCGACACGTCGGGCTTCCTCCAGCGAGACCAGCCCGGCCGTGACCCATTCGAGCGCGGCATCCTGCAGGCCGGTGTAACCCTCCCGGCTGGCGGCGGCCTGCAGCGCCCGGTGGGGCACTGGGGTGGTGGTCAACAGCTCGGCCAGCGGTGGGGTCCATGCCAGCCAGCGGCTGATCACCTGACGCCCCACCTGACCGGTGTGGTCGCAGTCCGGACAGCCCGCGCCCCGCACTGAAGCGGGTTGACCGGGCCGGGCCGGGGCCAGCGGCCGGCTGCACGAGGGGCAGTTCAGCCGCAGCAGGCTCTGCACCAGCGCGCCCTTGAGCGTGAGGGCCAGTACCGGCGCGGACAGGCCCAGCCGCTCCAGCCGCAGCAGCGCCGACCAGGGGTCCGTTGCCGCCACGCTCAGCACGACGGGACGCCCGCTCAGGGCCTCGTCGCTCAGGCGCGCGGCCACCTCCGGCGTGTCGAGTTCGTCGATCAGCAGGTGGTCCGGATCCTGTTCCAGCGCGCCAGCAAGGTCGGACAGCGTCGGTCGCTCCAGCAGCAGGATGCGCTGGCCGCCAGCCCCCAGCTCCCGTCCCAGTGCCTGCAGGGTTTCGGACTTGCCGGCACCCGGTGGCGACACCACCAGCCACAGGCCGTGGGCGAGTTGCAGCGCGTGCCGCAGCCGCTCCAGCGTGCCGGCATCGTGGCCGAGTTCATCCAGTCCCGGCGGGCGGTGCGGCCTGGTCACCGTCGGAAGGCGGAGCACGGCCGCGCGCTGCACACGGCCATCGGGCGCGCTGCGCTGCAGCACCGTGATGTGGGCGGTCCACTGGCGCCCGGCATGCATGACCGGCAGGTGGCCGTCGCGGGTCGCGGCGGCCTGCAGGGCCTCGAAGACCGCGTCGAAGGAGGGGGCCTGGCTGTCTGGTGCGGCCGTGCGGCGCAGGATGCCCTCGACACGCATCTGCCAGACGCCGGGGGCTGGATCGTCCGGGCCTGGCTCGGCCTGCAGCCAGTGCAGGTGGGTCGCATGGGCGCCCAGCGCCTGCCGCAGGACCTCGTTGATGTGGCGCAGCGCGTCGGTCTCGGCCGGCAGGTCGCGGCCCGGTCGGCGCACGCCGGTGTGCAGCGCTTCGTCGGCCTGCCGGGTCTGCTCGATGCGGTCGACGAAGCCGAGCAGCGCCTGCACCGGGGTGACGTACCAGCGCGTGCGCGGGTGGCCGGCGTCGCGCAGACGTGCCTCCAGCCACAGGCGGTGGTCGCGGTCGAAGGGGTCGGCCAGCACCAGCGCGATCGCGCCGTCGGCGGCGCGCAATGCCACGCACAACCTCTGTCGGCTGACGTCGAGGGGGATCAGGCGGGTATCGGCCTGCTCGACGCTGGCCCGTGTCAGTTCGGCCGGCGGCATGCCGCTGGCCAGGCCCAGCCAGTCGCGGAACGCGCTGTCCTGCGCGGACGGGGGCACGGGGCGGTGTGTGTCGGCGCTGTACCGCCGCATCAGGCGCTGGACGACCCGCTCGGCCTGCTCCTGCGCCAGCATCCTGGACTGCTCCTGCTCGCTCATGCCGCCATTAGGCCCCAGGCCGCCCAGCGCGACCGCCCCACGCCTGTGGGCTGCAGCCCCCGAAGACAGGCCCCGTCAAGTGCGGGGCAGAAGGGCGGCTGCGAAGGGAAAATGGGCATGAATGGCGAAATATGCGGAGAATTTCGCCAAGTATTTCACATGTAGTCTGGTTCGGGCATGAAGGCTGCCCGCACCAGACCCAGCGCGATCAACACGATCAGCGCGAACAGTCCGAAGCTCCACAGCTCGAATGGCACCCCCAGCAGGGACACCGCCGCGTCGGCGCAGGACGAGCGCACTTCGAACACTTCCGGCTGCCACGCATCCAGCCCGAGACCGGAAATGATGCGGTCGGCGAGCGTCATGTCGCACGACGGCAGCTTGGCGGCCACCAGGTTCTGGTAGAGCGCCGCCGCGCCGCCGGCCACGCCCAGCCCCGCCACCAGCAGGGAAGACAGCACCGACGACAACCGCCCGAGTCCCCCGCCCGGCATGGATGCGGCGAGCAGCGCCACGACGGCGATCGCCAGGAAGAGGATGCGCTGCAGGATGCACCACGGGCAGGGCTCCATGCCGAAGCGGTGCTGCGCGAAGACGGCCCCGCCCACGCTGGCCAGACAGGCCAGGGCGATCAGCACGAGCACCACGCGCGCATGGCGCTTCAGCAGGTCCATGGCGTTCATTCGACTTCGGCGATCAGCTCGATCTCGACGCAGGCGCCCAGCGGGATCTGGGCCACGCCGAAGGCGCTGCGGGCATGGGCGCCGATCTGGTCGCCGAAGACCTGGGCGAAGAGCTGCGAGGCGCCGTTGGTGACCAGGTGCTGCTCGGTGTAGTCGCCGGTGCTGTTGACCAGGCTCATCACCTTGACGATGCGCCGCACGCGCTCCAGGTCGCCGACGGCCGCCTGCAGCGTGCCGAGCAGGTCGATGGCGATGGCGCGGGCCGCCTGCTGACCTTCCTCGGTGCCCATGGTCTTGCCGAGCTGGCCGACCCAGGGCTGGCCGTCGCGCTTGGCGATGTGGCCGGACAGGAAGACGAGGTTGCCGGTGCGCACGAAGGGCACGTAGGCGGCGGCGGGGATGGCCACGGGCGGCAGCGTGATGCCCAGGTCCTGGAGGCGTTGGTGGAGGCTCATGGGTGGTTCCGGAGAAGCTTCAAGTGAAAAAATCGCGATGTGCCATCGCCGAGTGTCCGCACGATCCTACACTGGCTGTCGTCAAAAAAAACCAGGGGCGGGGGATGGGGCAGGCGGGCAGGGAGCGTCGGTGAAGGTGCGGCTGGACCTGTGCGCCGGGCGCGGTGGCTGGTGGGCGGCCGTCGGCTGGCTGTGTGGCAGCGCCCTGCAACTGCAGCAGGCCACCGTTGCCGATGCGCGGCTCTGGCTGCTGGCGGGAGCACTCGCCGCGCTGTGCGGCTGGCGGGGCGCGGCGGTCCGGTCGCCGTGGTGGAGCGGGGTGCTCTGCCTGCTCGCGGCCGGCATGCTGTCCTGGGCGGTGACCGACTGGCGCGCCCAGCAGCGCCTGGCGGACCGGCTGGATCCTGCCCTTGAAATGCAGTCGATCCGCCTCACCGGCGTGGTGTCGGGCTTGCCCGTGTGGCGGCCCGAGGGGGTCCGATTCGAGCTGGCCGTGGAGCGCACGGAGCCACCGTCACCCGCAGGGGTTCCCACCCGCCTGAGTCTGTCCTGGTATCCGTCGGACGACGGCCCCGGCTTCACGGCGGCGACCATGCCCCGCGCCGGCCAGCGCTGGAGCCTGCCCGTGCGCCTGCGGCTGCCGGACGGGCCGGTCAACCCGCACGGCTTTGATGCGGCGCTGGGCTGGTTCGAGCGCGGGATCGGCGCGGTCGGCACGGTGCAGGGTCGCGCGGGCAGCGGGCCGGCGATGCTCGGGGAGACGGGTGGCGAGCGGGTGGACCGGCTGCGCCAGGACCTGCGCGACCGCCTGCGCGGCCGACTCGGTGACACGCCCGCGGCCGGCCTGCTGGCGGCACTTGCGGTGGGGGACCAGGCCGCGATCGAACGCGAAGACTGGGCCGTGTTCCGCGCGACCGGCATTTCTCACCTGGTCTCGATCAGCGGCCTGCACGTCACGCTGCTGGGCTGGCTGGGCGGCGTGGTCCTCGGGCGGATCTGGCGCCTGCGCAGTGCGTGGCTGCTGGTCTGGCCGGCACCGGTCGTCGTGCGCTGGGGCGGTCTGGCGGTGGCGGTGGCCTATGCGCTGCTGGCGGGGTGGGGCGTGCCGGCGCAGCGCACGGTGCTGATGCTGGCGATCGTCGTGCTGCTGCGCAGCGGGGCGCGGCGCTGGTCGGGCGGGCGCATCCTGCTGGCCGCGGCGTTGGGGGTGGTGGTCTGGGACCCGTGGGCGCTGCTGCAGGCGGGGTTCTGGTTGTCCTTTGTCGCGGTGGGGCTGCTGATGCTGGGCGGAGCACCCTCGGCGGTCGAGGTGGGGAAGGGCTGGCGCGGGCGGGCGCAGACGGAACTGCGCAGCCTCTGGCGCACACAGTGGGTCGTCACCCTGGGTCTGGCACCGTGGACGCTGCTGTTTTTCCAGCAGATCTCGCTGGTCTCGCTGCTGGCCAATGCGGTGGCGATTCCGCTGGTGACGCTGGTGGTCACGCCGCTGGCGCTGCTCGGGTTGCTGCTGCCGCCGCTGTGGGCCTGGGCGCTGCCGGTGGTCGAGGTGCTGATGCGCGTGCTGCAGGCCCTTGCCGCGTGGCCCTGGGCGAGTGTGCACCTGCCGGCCGCGCCGGTGTGGGCCCAGGCGCTGGGCATCGCGGCGGCGGCCTTGCTGGTGGCGCCGCTGCCGGTGGCGTTGCGGTTGGTGGGTCTGCCACTGCTGCTACCGATGCTGTGGCCCGCCCTGCCGCTGCCGCCCGACGGAGAGTTCGAGCTGCTCGCTGCCGACATCGGCCAGGGCAACGCCGTGCTGGTGCGGACGGCCCGCCACAGCCTGCTCTACGACACCGGCCCGGCCTACGGGCGCCACGGGGAGTCGGGCAATGCCGGTGAGCGGGTGCTGGTGCCGCTGCTGCGGGCGCTGGGTGTGCGTGCGCTCGACCAGCTGGTCATCACCCACCGCGACACGGACCACAGCGGCGGCGCGGACGCGGTGCTGCAGGCCCTGCCGGTCGCGCTGCTGCAGAGTTCGCTGGAGCCGGGCCACCCGCTGCGTGCGCGGGCGCCGCACCAGCGCTGCACCGCCGGCACACGCTGGGAGTGGGACGGCGTCCGCTTCGAGGTGCTGCATCCCGAGGCGGCCGACCACGACCGGCCGGGCATCGCCGTGCTGCGCCCCAACGCGGTGTCCTGCGTGTTGCGGGTGGCGTCGCGTGGCGGACGGGCGGCACTGCTCACGGGCGACATCGGCATCGACCAGGAGTTGCGCCTCGTGATCCGCCAGCCGGAGCGGCTGAAGGCCGAGGTGCTGCTGGTCCCGCACCATGGCAGCCGAACTTCCTCGGACTTGCATTTTGTCAAATCGGTGCAGGCGACGTGGGCTATCGTGCAGGCTGGGCGGCACAACCGCTATGGGCATCCGGCGCCTCCCGTGATGGAACGCTATGCGGAACAGGGCATTTCGGTGGTCAAGACGCCCCAATGTGGTGCATGGCACTGGCAGAGTGCAGACGGAGCACATTGGTGCGCACGAAATTTGCGCGTGCGCTACTGGCAGTTGATCGAACCTGTGCCATTTGCCGCCGATGGCCCTGATATTGCTAAGTCAGTTCTCAACGATCAACCACCACCCCCATGAGACCGATGTTCGACGAAATGAATGCCACCGGCACCTCGGTGCGGGAACACTATCGGACCTATGAGCGCTGGCTGTCGCAGCAGCCGCGCGAGGTGATGCATGCCCGGCGCGAAGAGGCCGAAATGATCTTCCGGCGGGTCGGGATCACGTTCGCCGTCTATGGCGACAAGGATTCCGGCGAAGGCACCGAGCGGCTCATCCCGTTCGACCTCATCCCCCGGGTCATTCCTGCCCATGAATGGCGCGAGATGGAGAAGGGGCTGACGCAGCGGGTCACCGCGCTCAACCGCTTCATCCACGACGTCTACCACGGCCAGGAGATCGTCAAGGCGGGCATCGTGCCGGCCGACCAGATCCTGTCCAACGCACAGTTCCGCCCCGAGATGATCGGCGTGGACGTGCCCGGTGGCGTGTACTCGCACATCTCCGGCATCGACATCGTGCGTGCGGCGAACCCGGACGGCAGCGGCAACTACTACGTGCTGGAGGACAACCTGCGCGTGCCCAGCGGCGTGAGCTACATGCTCGAGAACCGCAAGATGATGATGCGGCTCTTCCCGGACCTGTTCGCCAGCCACCGCATCGCCCCGGTCGCCCACTACCCGGACCTGCTGCTGGAAACGCTGCGCGAAGTGGCTCCAAACGGCGTCAACGACCCGACGGTCGTGGTGCTGACGCCCGGCATGTACAACTCGGCCTACTTCGAGCACGCCTTCCTGGCGCAGCAGATGGGTGTCGAGCTGGTCGAGGGCCAGGACCTGTTCGTCAAGGACAACTTCGTCTTCATGCGCACCACGCGCGGCCCGAAGCGGGTGGACGTGATCTACCGCCGCCTGGACGACGATTTCCTCGATCCGCTGGTGTTCCGCCCGGACACCACGCTGGGCTGCCCGGGGCTGCTGTCGGTCTACCGTGCCGGCAACGTGACGCTGTCGAACGCGGTCGGCACCGGTGTCGCCGACGACAAGTCGATCTACGCCTACGTGCCCAAGATGATCGAGTTCTACCTGGGCGAGAAGCCGATCCTCAACAACGTGCCGACCTACCTCTGCCGCGAGGCGGACGACTACCAGTACGTGCTCGACCACCTGGACGAGCTGGTGGTCAAGGAAGTGCACGGCGCGGGTGGCTACGGGATGCTGGTCGGGCCGGCCTCCACCAAGGCCGAGATCGCCGCGTTCCGCGAGCAGCTCGTCGCCAACCCGAGCAACTACATCGCACAGCCGACCCTGAGCCTGTCCACCTGCCCGACGTTTGTCGAATCGGGTGTGGCGCCGCGTCACATTGACCTGCGACCCTTCGTGCTGTCGGGCAAGACCGTGCAGATGGTGCCGGGCGGCCTGACGCGGGTGGCACTCAAGGAAGGCTCTCTCGTTGTCAATTCCTCGCAGGGCGGGGGCACCAAGGACACCTGGGTGCTGGAGGACTGAACCAAATGCTGTCAAGAACTGCTGATCACCTGTTCTGGATGTCGCGCTACATGGAGCGCGCCGAAAACACCGCCCGGATGCTGGACGTCAACTACCAGACCGCGCTGCTGCCGCAGTCCACGGCGGTCTCGGAGCTGGGCTGGCGCGGCCTGCTGAGCATCTCCGAGCTGAGCGGCGACTTCGCGCGCCGCTACGGCGAGGTCACCGCCAAGAGCGTCATGGACTACATGGTCCACGACGAGCGCAACCCGTCGTCCATCTTGTCCTGCCTGCGGGCGGCGCGCGAGAACGCCCGTGCCGTGCGCGGCGCGCTGACCACCGAAGTCTGGGAAACCACCAACCAGACCTGGCTCGAATTCAACCGCCTGCTGCGCGAGAACACCTTCGAGCGCGACCCGAGCGGCCTGTTCGAGTGGGTCAAGTTCCGCTCGCACCTCTCGCGCGGCGTGCAGGTCGGCACCATGCTGCAGGACGAGTCGCTGCATTTCGTGCGCATCGGCACCTTCCTGGAGCGCGCCGACAACACCGCCCGCCTGCTGGACGTGAAGTTCCATGCGGTCGAGAGCGACTTCTACGGCGCCGCCGATGCCCGCGACCAGGAATATGACTTCTACCATTGGTCGGCGATCCTGCGCTCCGTCTCCGGCTTCGAGGTCTACCGCAAGGTCTACCGCAACGTGATCCAGCCGGAGAAGGTGGCCGAGCTGCTGATCTTGCGCCAGGACATGCCGCGCTCGCTGGCGGCCTGCACGCAGGAAGTGGTCGTCAACCTGAAGCTGGTGGCGCCTGACGCTTCGTCCGAAACGCTGCGCCGCGCGGGGCGGCTGCACGCGGATCTGGAATTCGGCCGCATCGACGAGATCCTGTCGACCGGCCTGCACGCCTACCTGACGCAGTTCCTCGACCGCGTCGGCGACCTCGGGGCCGGCATCAGCCGCGATTTCCTCGTGGCCGTTCACTGAAAAGAAAGCACCCACCCGTGTCCATCCACGTCGCGCTCAGTCACGTCACCCACTACACCTACGACCGCCTGGTCAACATGGCGCCACAGATCGTGCGCCTGCGACCGGCGCCGCACTGCCGCACGCCGATCCTGTCGTACTCGCTGCGGGTCGAGCCCGAGACCCACTTCATCAACTGGCAGCAGGACCCGTTCTCGAACTACCTCGGCCGCCTCGTCTTCCCGGAGCCGACGCGCCACTTCAAGGTCACCGTCGATCTGGTGGCCGAGATGTCGGTTTACAACCCTTTCGACTTCTTCCTGGAGCCGAGCGCCGAGAACTACCCCTTCGTCTACGAGGACGGGCTGAAGCAGGAACTGGCGCCGTATCTGGTGCCGGAGCCCACCACGCCAGCACTGCAGGCGTTCGTGGATTCGATCGACCGCAAGGAAGTGCGCACGATCGACTTCCTGGTCGGCCTCAACCAGCGCCTGCAGAGCGACATCCAGTACGGCATCCGTCTGGAGCCGGGCGTGCAGACACCAGAAGAGACGCTGACGCTGAAGTCGGGTTCGTGTCGTGACTCGGGCTGGCTGATGGTGGAGACGCTGCGCCACCTGGGGTTGGCGGCGCGGTTTGTCTCGGGCTACCTGATCCAGTTGAAGTCGGACGTGAAGGCGCTGGACGGCCCGAGCGGCACCGAGGTCGATTTCACCGATCTGCACGCCTGGTGCGAGGTCTATCTGCCCGGCGGCGGCTGGATCGGTCTGGACCCCACGTCGGGGCTGATGGCTGGCGAAGGCCACATCCCGCTGGCTTGCACGCCGCAGCCGTCGAGCGCGGCGCCGATCAGCGGTGCCGTCGACAAGTGCGAAGTCGAATTCAGCCACGAGATGCGTGTCACGCGCGTCTGGGAATCGCCGCGGGTCACCAAGCCCTACACCGAAGACCAGTGGGGCGAGATGCTGGCGCTGGGCGAGGCGGTGGATGCCGAGCTGGTCGCGGGCGACGTGCGCCTGACGATGGGCGGCGAGCCGACCTTTGTGTCGGTGGACGACCGGGACGGCGCCGAATGGAACACCGACGCGCTCGGCCCCACCAAGCGCCTCTATGCGCAGGAACTGGTGCGCCGCCTGCGCGACGAGTACGGGCAGGGCGGTTTCCTGCACTTCGGTCAGGGCAAGTGGTACCCGGGCGAGCAGCTGCCGCGCTGGGCGCTGTCGATCTACTGGCGCAAGGACGGTCAGCCCTGCTGGCACAACCCCGAGCTGTTCGCTGACGAGCGCGATCCGCACCAGTACACCGCCGACGATGCGCAGCGCTTCATCCGCCTGCTCAGCGCCAAGCTGGGCATGACCGACGCGTTCGTGCAGACCGGCTTTGAAGACACTTGGTACTACCTGTGGCGCGAACGCCGCCTGCCAGTCAACGTCGATCCCTTCGACAGCCGGCTGGAGGATGAGCTGGAGCGGGTGCGCCTGCGCCGCGTGTTCGCCCAAGGGCTGGACGATCCGATCGGCTACGTGCTGCCGCTCAAGCCGGAAGCAGCGCCCGGTCTGGCTGGTCCACGCTGGGTCACCGGCCCGTGGTTCTTCCGCGACGAGCGCATGTACCTGATCCCCGGCGACTCGCCGATGGGCTACCGGTTGCCGCTGGATTCGCTGCCCTGGGTCGCGAAGAAGGACTACCCGTACCAGATCGACCACGATCCGTACGCCCAGCGCGACGCGCTGCCTGCCGCATCCCAGGTGCGCAGCCAGTACGCCGCGCACGTCATCGGCGGCGGTTTTGCCGAAGGCGGCACGGTGGCACTGCAGCGCGGTGGCCCGGCCGAAGGTGACTACGCGTTCGGCGATGTCTTCGGTGCCAACGTGTCTGCTGCTGGTTCGACGGCCGAAGCCGGACAAGGCCAAGGTCCCGGTGCTGTGCCGCGTGCGGCGCCGCTGTCTGCCCTGTCGGCGCTGAGTGCCGAGGAGCTTGCACGCCATCCGCAGCGCTTCGAGTCGGCGCACTGGATCACCCGCACCGCGCTGTGCGTCGAGGCGCGTGACCCGCGCCGCGCCAATGGCCCCAAGGCCGAAGGTGTCGGCACGGCCACGGGCGTGCTCTACGTCTTCATGCCGCCGCTGGCGCATCTGGCGGATTACCTCGATCTGCTCGCCGCCGTCGAGGCAACTGCCCAAGACCTGGGCGTGCAGATCGTCCTCGAAGGCTATCCGCCGCCGCGCGACCCGCGCCTGACGGTATTGCAGGTCACGCCGGACCCGGGTGTCATCGAAGTCAACATCCACCCCGCGCACAGCTGGCGCGATCTGGTGTCGCAGACCGAGTTCCTCTACGACGCGGCCTGGAAGACCCGCCTGTCGACCGAGAAGTTCATGCTCGACGGCCGCCACACCGGCACCGGCGGCGGCAACCACATGGTCATGGGCGGCGCGACCCCGGCGGATTCCCCGTTCCTGCGCCGGCCGGACCTGCTGGCCTCGCTGCTGACCTACTGGCACAACCACCCGTCCTTGAGCTACCTGTTCTCGGGCATGTTCATCGGCCCGACCAGCCAGGCGCCGCGCGTCGACGAAGCCCGCAACGACCAGATCTACGAGCTGGAAATCGCGCTGGCCGAGATCGAGCGCAACAAGGCCATCTATGGCACCGACATGCCGCCGTGGCTGGTCGACCGCACGCTGCGCAATGTGCTGATCGACGTCACCGGCAACACGCACCGCAGCGAGTTCTGCATCGACAAGCTCTACTCGCCGGACTCGTCCACGGGGCGGCTGGGTCTGCTGGAGCTGCGCGCCTTCGAGATGCCGCCGCATGCGCGCATGTCGATCGTGCAGCAGTTGCTGCTGCGCACGCTGATCGCACGTTTCTGGAAGGAGCCCTACCGCGCGCCGCTGGTGCGCTGGGGCACCGAGCTGCACGACCGCTTCCTGCTGCCGACCTTCGTCCGGATGGACCTCGACGACGTGATGGCCGACCTGCAGCAGGACGGCTATGCCTTCGATTCGGCCTGGTTCGCGCCGCACTTCGAGTTCCGTTTCCCGAAGGTGGGCGAGATGTCGGCGCGTGGCGTGCACCTGACGCTGCGCAACGCGCTGGAGCCGTGGCATGTGATGGGCGAGGAGGGCGCGATCGGTGGCACGGTGCGCTACGTCGATTCCTCGCTGGAGCGCATCGAGGTGCTGGTCACCGGGCTGGTCGATCCGCGCCATGTCGTCACCGTCAACGGCGAGCCGCTGGCGCTGCAACCGACGGGGCGGGTGGGCGAGTACGTGGCGGGGGTGCGCTACCGCGCCTGGCAGCCGCCGGCCGCGCTGCACCCGACCATCGGCGTCCACGCACCGCTGACCTTCGATCTGGTCGACACCTGGAACAACCGCTCGCTGGGCGGCTGCCAGTACCACGTGGCGCATCCGGGTGGTCGCAACCACGACACCTTCCCGGTCAACTCGTTCGAGGCCGAGAGCCGCCGTCTGGCGCGGTTCTTCGCGATGGGCCATACACCGGGCAAGGTCGTGCCGGGTGTGGCGCAGCGCAGTCTGGAGTTCCCCTTCACGCTGGACCTGCGCCGGAGCTGATCCGGGTCAGGGTCCGCCACTGTGGCTGTCCCTCATGTCAGAAAAGCCGGCATCGGCGCATGATGCGCCGATGCAATCGAGTCTTCTCCCCGACGAGGCGCCCGAGGCCGCTGTATTGGCGGCCTTGTCCGCCTTGCATGGTACGCCTGGGCACCGTGATGAACTTCGCGGATTGCTGACGGGTGCGCCGGGCGACGCAGGTCCGCTCGACCTGGCGCCGGTGTGGGAGCGCTTTTTCAAGGCCAACGGAACGGCCGGCTGGCTGGACCTCGCTGCGCGCCTCGCGCGCGTGCAGCGCCGCGTGCGCGAGGACGGTGCGACCTACAACGTCTACGCCGAAGGGGGTGACAGTGCCCGCTCGTGGCCGCTGGAGCTGCTGCCGCTGCTGATCACGCCGCAGGAATGGATCCGGATCGAGGCGGGTGTGAAACAACGTGCGCGGCTGCTGGACGCCGTGCTGTCGGACATCTATGGCGAACAGGACCTGTTGCACGACGGCTTCCTGCCGCCGTCGCTGGTGCTGGCGCATCCGCAATACCTGCGCCCGATGCATGGCGTCAAACCCGCGGGCGGACACTGGCTGCAGATGGCGGCCTTCGATCTGGCGCGCCGTCCCGACGGACAGTGGCGCGTGGTCGGCCACCGCTCGCAGGCGCCGTCCGGCCTGGGCTATCTGCTGGAGAACCGCCTCGTCATCGGCCAGCAGTTCCCCGAGGCCTTCCGCGAACTGAGGGTGCAGCGCGTGGCCTCGGCCTTCCGCGCGCTGATGGACGGCCTGCTGCGTGTCAGCCCGGGCGGGGAGCGCTCGCGCGTGGCCCTGCTCACGCCGGGTCCGCGCAACGAGACCTACTTCGAGCATGTTTTCCTGGCGCGTTACCTGGGCGTGACGCTGGTCGAAGGCTCGGACCTGACGGTGCGCCACCAGAAGGTCTACCTCAAGACGCTGCACGGGCTGGAGCGGGTGCACGTGCTGCTGCGCCGGGTGGACGACGAGTGGCTCGATCCGCTGGAGCTGCGCGGCGACTCGGCGCTGGGCGTGCCGGGGCTGGTGCAGGCGGTGCGGGCGGGCGAGGTGGTCGTCGCGAACGCACCGGGCTCGGGTGTGTTGGAGAGCCCGGGCCTGAGTGCCTTCTGGCCCGAGGTGGCCAAGCGGGTACTGGGGGAAGATCTGCTGCTGCCCGCACACACCAGCTGGTGGTGCGGCGAGGCCAGCGTCTGGGCGGCCAACCGGCGCAAGCTGCGCGAGTTCGTGATCGTGCCGACCTTCTCGCCGAGCGCGGTGACCAAAAGCTTCGCGCCCGTGATGGCGAGCGAACTGAGCCCCGAGGCGCTGCGCCAGTGGGAAGCCCGCATCGACGCCGATCCGGCCGCGCACACGCTCATGGCGCCGGCGCGGCCGTCCGAATTGCCGGTGTGGCGGGCCGGGCGGCTGGAGCCGCGGCCGGTGGTCGTGCGGGTCTACGCGATGTCGGATGGCGAAGGGGGCTGGTGTGTCCTGCCGGGCGGGTTGACGCGCGTGGCCAACCGGCGCGATGCGGACGGGAACGGCAGTGGTGGCACCGATGCCTACCTGTCCATGCAGTCTGGTTCGGCCAGTACCGACACCTGGGTGCTCACCGACGGCACGGTCGATGCGACCACCTTGCTGCCCCGGCCGCTGGAGCCCGCCGAGCTGGCGAACTGGCGGCGTGTCATCACCAGCCGTGCCGCGGAGAATCTGTTCTGGCTCGGCCGCTATACCGAGCGGGCCGAGAACTCCGTGCGCCTGGCCCGTCTGACGCTGGAAGCCCTGCCGGCCGGCAGCACGGGGGTGCTGCAGGTCATGCACGCCCTGCTGGTGCGGCACGGCATGATCCCGGCGGCGGTGCCGCTGCCGGCGCATCCGTCCGGGCAGGCGGCGCGGGTCTTCGAGCGCAGCCTGATCCACGCCATGGGTGACCCGCGTGCCGGGGCCAGCGTCGCCTTCAATCTCCAGGCGCTGCGTGGCTGTGCCGAGGCGCTGCGCGAGCGGCTGTCCACCGAGCACTGGGGCCTCATCAAGCACCTGAGCGAGACCTTCACCCGCCAGCTCACCTCCATCGAGGCCCGCGAGGGGCATGAGCCGCTGAGCGACGTGCTGGGCGTGCTCAACCAGGCGGCGCTGCATCTGGCGGCCATCACCGGCGCCCAGACCGACCGCATGAGCCGCGACGATGGCTGGCGCCTGCTCAGCGTGGCGCGCCAGATCGAGCGCCTCGACATGCTGGCGAACGCACTGGCCACCGGGATCAAGGCCGGGCTCGCGGACACGGACGATGGCTTCGCGCTGCTGCTCGGCTTGTTCGACTCCACCATCACCTACCGGGCGCAGTTCCAGGCACGGCGCGAGGTGCCGCCGCTGTTGCACCTGGTGGTCCTCGACACCGACAACCCGCGCTCGCTGGCCTGGGTGGCGCGCACCCTGCGCGACCGGCTGCGCAAGCTCTCGCGCCACGACCCAGCCTGGGCTGAGCAGATCGTGCGCCAGCTGCCCAGCCCGGAAGACTGGTCGCTCGAAGCCCTGAGCACCCGCGATGCCGACGGCCGCTACACCGCCTTGCTCGACGCGCTGCAGACCTGCTGCATGTTGGTGCTGGGTTTGTCCAACGAAATCAGCCGCCACCTGTTCTCGCATGTGGGGCCGGCCGACCGCACCGTATGGCAGTGATCCCTGCACCGAACCCGGCGGTGACGCTGCGGGTTCTCCACGAAACCGCCTACGCCTACGACGCCCCGGTCGAACTGGCCCACCACCTCGGGCACCTGCGTCCGCGGGCAACGCCCTTGCAGCGGGTGTGCGAGTGGCAGTTGTCGGTCACGCCGCAGCCGGACGTGGGCGATGGCGACGCACCGCAGGACGCCGGCGAGTCGATCGACCCGTCGGGCTGCCGCGTGACGGTGTCGCCCGGCGTGCACCAGAGCGTCGACCCCTGGGGCAACCACCGGGCGAGCTTCTCGCATTCGCGGGTGCATGACCGGCTGGTGGTGGTGTCGAGCTTCGTGGTCGAGATCGACCCGCTGCCGACGCTGCGCCCCGAAGCCAGTCCGCCCTGGGAGGCCGTGGCCGCGCGCCTGCGCTATCGGCCCGGCGCGGGCTTCGACGAGGCGGTGGAATTCACCCTCGGCTCGGCCTACGCACCGCGCGAGGCCACGCTGGCAAGGTTCGCGACGCGCGTGTTCCGGCCCGGCACGCCGCTGCTGGCGGGGGCGCTGTCGATGATGCACCTGATCTTCCGGTACTTCGCCTACAAGCCGCTGGCCACCTCGGTCAACACGCGCGCCCCGGAAGCGCTGGCGCAGCGCCAGGGCGTCTGCCAGGACTTCGCGCACGTGATGATCGGCGCCATGCGCTCGATCGGACTGGCCGCGCGCTATGTCAGCGGCTACCTGCTGACCCACCCGCCGCCGGGGCAACCGCGCCTGATCGGTGCCGATGCCTCGCACGCCTGGGTCTCGGTCTGGTGCCCGGTGCACGGCTGGGTGGCGCTGGACCCGACCAATGCCGTGCTGGCAGGGACCGACCACGTCACCCTGGCCTGGGGGCGGGACTATGCCGACGTTGCACCACTGCGGGGCGTGATCCGGGGTGGTGGGCGCGCCGAGCCGCGTGTGGCGGTGACGGTGGCGCCGCTGGAGGCGGTGTTCGACACCGAGTAAGGCCGTGGGACTTGGCGTGACCCGGACGAAGCGACAAGCCCCGGGGTTCAGCCCGGGGTCGAGCGTTCAAGCCGGGACGGCTTGTCAACCGACATGTATGGAAATACAGTTGCCGGATGGAAGCCGTGAAGACCCTCAAGCTGCGCATCAAGGACAA